>NZ_CP053835.1:2400000-2710620 GCF_013201725.1 Arcobacter defluvii | reverse complement strand
TTTTTGGGATGAAAGAAAATCTAAAATTTTATCAGCTAAAAATATTGCTTTTGCACAAAAAGCATATATCGAAAATACTAAGTTAAATCTATCTTTAGCTATAAGTCAATTGTATTTATCTTGGAATTTTAATGAAAAGAAAATAAATATTTTAGAAAAGATTGTAAATATTTTAGATGAAGAGTTCAAGATATTGAAAGAAAAATTTGATAATGGTTTAATTGATGAAGTATTATTGAATGAAAAAAAAGCTCAAATATCTCAAATGAAATATAATGAATATTCAATTAAAGAGATAACAAAAGCACAGATTTCAGCATTATGTATCTTATCTGGACAATTACCAAGTTTTGCACAAAGTCTAAAAAAACCTGATATTCATGAATCAATAAATTTAGTTTTATCAAACGATATTTATTTAAATTTTTTATCAAATAGAGCAGATGTAGCTATTCAGAAATATATAGTTTTAAGCAATGATGAAAATATAAATGTTGCAAAAACTAAGTTTTATCCAAATATAAATTTATCAGGACTTTTAGGGTTTACATCATTTTTATCAGGTGAATTTCTATCAAAATCTTCAACTGTTCCTTCTGCTGGTGTTGCTTTGGATTTACCTATTTTTGATTGGGGAAAAAGAGAATCAAATTTAGATGATAAAGTTATTACATACAATAGTTCAGTTTATGAATATAATGATATTTTAAATAAAGCAGTAAATGAAGTAGTTGGTGTATTAAATAAAATTGAATATAAAAATCTACAAATAAAAATGCATAAAGAACAACAAATATCAGTTGAACAAAATGAAAAAATAGCAAATAAAAGATTTGAGATTGGTTTAAATGATAAAATTCTATATTATGACACAAAAATTAATAGTTTAATGATTCATATTGTTGAAATGGAATTATTACAAAGTCATTCAGAATTAGAATTGGACTTAATAAGATCAATCGGTGGTGGCTTTAAAGAAGAAGAGTTAAAAAATGCCAAAGGCTAAAATTGGTATTTTTAAATCTGCTTTCCAAGAGTGGATAAATGGTGATTTAACAATTATTATTTATGTTGTTAAATTAACAATTGCAGCATTAATAGCAATGAGTGTATCAATGTTTTTAAATCTTTCAAGTCCACAAACTTCTGTATTCACTGTGTTTATTGTAATGCAAATGTACAGTGGAATGGTTTTTTCAAAAAGTTTTTATAGATTTTTGGGAACAGTTATAGGATTTATTATCTCTTTAGTTTTGACTTCTGCTTTTTCCCAAGATAGAGTTTGGTTTATGGGTTTTTTTACAATTTGGATAGCAATTTGTGCAGCAGCTGGATTTAAATATAGGAATTTCATATCTTATGGATTTGTTTTATCAGGTTATACAGTTGCTTTAATAGTTTTACCAAATATTCACAATCCTTTAAGTGTTTATGGTTTTGCCGTTGAGAGGTTTTCAGAGGTTGTTGTTGGGTTATTAAGTGCAAGTGTTATAAGTGAAGTTGTTTTCCCAAAAAAATTATCAGATACTCTATTTATAAGTGAAAAACAAAGATATAAAAATATATTTATAGCTGTTTTAGATACAAATAATATTTTTAGTAAAGAGAGTAATACTTCAAACTTCTCAAAAAATATTTTAGGTTCAGATGCACTTAGAGTGAATAGTATATTTGAAAGTAATATCAATAAAAAAGATAAGATGTATTATCAAAGATTAAATTCTGAATTTATGCATTTATCAGTTACTTTCCATTCTTTAAAGAACATAATTAGTACAATTTCTAACAATGAAAAAATAGATAAAAATATAATTTTATCATTACAAGAAATTTATGAACCAATAAAAAACTTTTTAGAAAAATATTCTGATGATTTATTTGAATACAATGTAGAAAATATTATAAATGAATTTGATTCAACAAGAATAAAAATAAAAGAAAAAATAGGTTTAGAAAGAGAAAAATTTAAAGATTTAGATTTTGATTTACAAAATGATTTTAATTCATCATCATTTTTAATCTTACGATTTTTTGATGAATTTTCCCAATATACAAAAACATATATATCATTTTTAAATAGTAAACTAAAAAATGATGATAGTGAAGAAGTAAGCCAAATAGTGAAATTCTCTACATATACTGATAATTTACTTGTTATTTTAGCTTCTTTTAGAGCAGCGATTGTTTTGATTGTGATGACAATATTTTGGATTATTACAGCTTGGGGTTATGCTCCTTTTGCAATTATTTCAGCTGTTGCAACTACACTTATGTTTAGTTCTATTCCAAATCCAATAAATGCGAGTAAAAGTTTTTTGAAAGGTTCAATTGTATCTTTTTTTGTGGCAGGAATTTATAATTTTTATTTAATTCCAACTTATGTTAGTGATATTCCAACTTTTTGTTTTGTAATGGCTCCTGTTTTTGCAATAGCTGCTTGGCTTGGAACTTCACCTCAAAGAGGATTATTTGCATTTGGATTTATTTTTATTATTATTACTGTTTGTTCGATGAATTTATATTATAGTATGGATTATATTACTTATTTTGAAACAAGTATTTCTTCTTTAATAGGAATAATTGTTGCTGGTGTTGCTTATGAACTTATAAATTCTTGGTCTGAATCTTGGACAAAAAGAAGAGTATCAAATCTATTAGTAAATAGAATAATAAAATTAACTTATGAAAAAAAAGATTTAAGGAGGGTTGTTTTAGAAAGTCGTGGTTTAGATCTGATTCAACACTTTTCAACCCAAGGAAGATTAAATACTCAATCAAATACTTTGATTTTTCAATGGCTACTTTCAAGTATTGAAATTGCAAGAGCAATTATAGATATAAAGAATTTATTAAAAGAGTTTAAAACAGATAATCAACCAAAATTTGTTTATGAAATCTTAGATTCTATAAAGGATTATTTTTCTTTAAAAGATGAAAATAAAAAAGAAAGAATTTTTTTTAAAATTAAAGAAGATTTTATTGAATTAGAAAAAAATAGAGTATATAAATCAGCTATTGAACAAAGAGTTATGCAAAATATTTTAATAGAAATTTCTTTAATTTATACTCTTATGTTAAATAAAATATCACTTCCCTCTAAAGGAGAAATAAGATGAATTTAGTGGTTACCTTATTAGGAAATGAAATACCAACATTGGTAGTAATATTTATTGTTGCAGGAATTGTACAAATCTTTATAAATAGAATTTTAGCTGATCTTGGAGTTTATAATTATGTTTGGCATCCTGGACTTTTTAGAACAGCTTTATTTGTATGCTTTTTTGCAATACCATCAATTTTGATTTATAATTAAGGAAATATAATAATGAATAAAAATAGTAAATTAATAAAATTCATAAAATTTGCAATTACATTTTTTATAGTTGTAATTGCAGTTTTTCTAGCATTAAAACTTTGGCATAACTATATGAATAATCCATGGACAAGAGACGGACGAATAAGAGCTGATACAATCATGATTTCTCCTGATGTTAGTGGTTTAGTTGAAAAAGTTTATGTTAAAGATAATCAATTTGTAAAAAAAGGTGATTTACTTTTCCAAATTGATAAAAAAAGATTTTTAGAAGATGTAGCAAAATCAGAAGCATTTCTTCAAATACAAAAATCTGAATATCAAATGAAGAAAAAACAGTTTGATAGAAGATTTAAAGTTGATAATAGTGTTGTTTCAAAAGAAGAACATGAAACTGCAAAATATCAATTAGATATAGCAAAAGCAAATTATGATAAAGCTTTAGTTGAGCTAAATATTGCAAAATTGAATTTAGAGCGTTCTAGTGTAATTGCAACTGAAGATGGTTGGGTTTCAAATCTAGTTTTAAAAAGTGGGGATTTTATAAATAGAGGTGAAAATACCTTAGCATTAATTAGTAATAATTCTTTTTGGGTTTACGGATATTTTGAAGAGCACAAAATACCTCTTATAAAAGAGGGTGATATTGCAAATATACAACCTTTAGGTACAAATTTTATTTTAAAAGGGCATGTATCAAGTATTTCAAGTGGTATTACTGATAGAGATAATGAAATAGGTAAAAGACTTTTAGCAAATGTAAATCCATCGTTTACTTGGGTTAGATTAGCTCAAAGAATACCTGTAAGAATAGAAATAGATGAAGTTCCAGATGGATTTATTTTAAGAGCAGGAATAACTTGTACGATTAAAATAGAGCCAAAGAAAGAAGAGAAATAATGAATCAAAAATGATTCATTATTTAGAAGTTGAAGTTGCTATTAATACATCTTCAATAATTTTAGTTATATCACCATCTAAAATAGCATCAACATTTGAATAACCAATGTTACTTCTACTATCTTTTACTTGTTGATAAGGTTGTAAAACATAAGATCTGATTTGATGTCCCCAACCATTCTCACTCTTTTCGATACCATCTTTTGTAGCTTGTTGTTTTTCAAGTTCTAATTCATAAAGTCTTGATTTTAGCATTTTCATAGCACTTGCTTTATTTTTGTGCTGAGATCTGTCATTTTGGCATTGAACAACTATATTTGTAGCAATATGTGTAATTCTAATCGCACTTTCTGTTTTATTTACGTGTTGTCCACCAGCACCACTTGCTCTGTATGTATCAATTCTAATATCTTTATCTTCTATTACAATATCAATATTATCATCAACTTCAGGACTCACCATCACAGATGAGAATGACGTATGTCTTTTTGCATTTGAGTCAAATGGAGAGATTCTTACAAGTCTATGAATACCATTTTCAGCTTTCATATATCCATATGCATTTTCACCTTTGATAATAAATGAAACATCTTTTATTCCTGCTTCATCACCATTTTGATAATCAAGAAGCTCAACTTTGAAATCATTTCTTTCAGCCCATCTTAAATACATTCTATAAAGGATACTTGCCCAATCTTGTGACTCAGTTCCACCTGCTCCTGGATGAATAGATACAATTGCATTTGAAGCATCATCAGGATTGGATAACATTACAGAAATTTCAGTTGATTTGATAAGTTTTTCCAAATCTTCTGCTTCATCGTATAGCATTTCTAAAGTTTCATCATCTTTCTCTTCAGTTGCCATTTCATAAAGTTCATTTGTACCTTTTAAAGAATCATTTGCTTTATTGAATTTATTTAATTTACCTAAAATTCTATTTTTTTCTATACCAATTTTTGTAGCATTTTCTACATCATTCCAAAAATCTTGAGATGATTCTAATTGTTTGATTTCATCCAATCTTTTATTTAAATCATCAGGTTTTAAAATACCTTTTATATTATTGAGTTTTGTATTTAGTAGTTTTAATAGTTCTGAATATTCGTATGCGTCCATTTTAGCCTTAATCCTTTAAAAAAGGAAATTATACTTTAAATTTCTATAAAGAGTGATTAGAGTTTAGAAGAAGAAAGAAAAGGATAAAATCCTTATTCTTTATTTATTATTTAATTCTTTTAAATATGCATAGATGCCTTTGATTTCTTTATAATCAATAAAGTTTGCATAAGGTGCCATTATATTTGCATTCATAGAATCAACTTTTCCAACTTTATAATTTTTGATTGATTCTTGCATATCTTCTTGTGATAAATCTCTTAATGGTCTAGCACTATTATAAGCACGTTTTTCACCATTTGTTCCATGACAAGTTTGGCATTTATTTGTATAAAGCTCTTTTGCAATTATTGCTGCATCTTTTAACTCTTTTTCAACTTTTGCTTTTTCTTGAGCTTCTTTTTTTGCTTCTAATTTAGCTAAGATTCTTGCTTCCATATCAGCAGAATTTCCCGATATATTTCCTGCAACTACAGGTTGAATTGAAGAGTTTGGAGTTTTTAAAATATAGATAAAATTCATTCCATTTGCTGATTGAGAAATTTTTATATCATCTACAATCCAACCTTTTGCTTTCATATCATTGATTGAATATTTACCTTCACATGCCCCACCATTTAAAGCAGTATTTTCAATAGTACTCATTGAAGCATGGTTTTCTTTGAAACACATAGTTGTATCTGCGATTATAGATGTAGTTCCTAATAATAAAATAGATGAAAGAATTGCTTTTTTCAAGATAAAATCCTTTTTTGTAAAATTACAAGATTTTATCATAATAAGATTAAATTATTATAATATCTTTTATTAGATAGATTAAAATATTTTTATAAATAAAAAAGGGTGAGGAAAACTCCCCACCCTTAGAAAAAGTAAAGTTAAATAGTTCTAAAAATATTAGAATGTATATTCAACTTGTAATCTTCCTCTTGTATCATCATTGATTTTATCACCATCTTTAACACCTGATGCATATTCTTTTGTATATGTACCATATCTCACATAAGTATTGAAGTTTTTACTCATTTTATAAGTTAATTGAGCATATAATTCTTCTTCTTCCATATCTGTTGTATCATTTACATATTGTAAATTATTGTAGTTAGCTGATAAGTTTAAGTTAGATAATATATCTACACCTAAAGTTGTTTGCCAATAATCAGCATCAGCTTTACCATTTACAGTTGTATTCCATCCATTTACAGTTGTTACAGCATCATTATCTAAAGCAGTTAATCCACCTTCTTTATCAGTTGTAGCATAAAGTACTTTAGCATTTACAATTCCAACTTTACCAGTTAACATGATTTTTGCAATATTATTATCTGTATCTGAATCATCTAGATCTAAAGAAGCCCATCTTGCATCAATACCTAATTTTACTCCGCTTAAATCAAAATCAGCTTTTGCACCAATTGTATAAGTATCAAATAAATCTTGCATATCTAAATACCAAGCATCTAGAGTAACAAAGTCTAAGTTTGCAATTGCACCAACCGTCGCAACATCTAAACTTCCATCAACTAAAACACCACTAGCTGGGTCAGTATTATTTAAATTTGTAATTTTAACTTCTTTATTTAAATTAGTATTCCAAACTTTTGCATCAGATGATTTATCTAAATTAGTTTGATTAAAATAAGCAGCAGCTAAAGTAACTGGTCCAACTGTAGAAAGTGCTAAGATACCTGTTCCTGTTTGCTCATTGTTATCTGAATCAATAGCAACAGTCCAAGGAGTAGTTAAACCTTGTTTACCAACGTTTACAGTTGTATTTGCAATTCCAGTATATCCAAAATATGCATGAGATAATGTTACATCAACATTTTGATCTGAATTTTTACCACTATCTAATGTTGCATAACCTGAATCAGCTCCACCAACGATAAATCTAGAGTTAAATTTAACATCTTCATTTACTTTTGAAGATAAGTTTAATGCAACTTTATAGTTGTTTTGTACATCTGAATTATCAGTTTCATCATTTGAATAGTCATTATATCTATATACTACAGATCCAGATACATCTACATTTTTGATTGCTTCTTCTAATGGTTGAGCATTAGCAGTAGTTAATCCTGCAACTGCTACAGCAGCTACTAAACTTAATTTTGCGATTTTTTTCATTTGTTCTCCTAAAATTTCGAAATCTATTATCAGTCTACCGGAGCGCGCGAACTCATCTAAAACATAGGTTTTAAACCTTTTCCGACATACCGTTGCGACCATTCTACACCACTAAATTTTAAAGTTTTCTTAAAATGGTTAATTCTGTGTTAATTAACTGTTAATTTAAGTTATTTTTTAATTAACAGAATAAATATGCTGTGTTATTGCTATTTTAGGACTTTTTTACTCTTATTTATTTGATAAATAATTATTTATTTGATAGAGAAACTATACAATTTGTTAAGATATTCGGTTTTGATATCTTAATATCAAGATTATTTATATTGTAATTGTTTTGTAATAATGATTCAAAATGCAAAATTGCATCTTCAAGTAGAAAAAATTTTTCTTTTTTCATTGTAGTTTTTATTAGATTTGAAATTTCAGAGTAGTCTATAAACTTATCTTCTGAAAATTCATATTCAAAAGATAAGTTTATAACGACTTTTTGTTTTTTTATTCGTTCAAAGTCAAGTATTCCTATAATACATTTAAAAGTTAAGTTATCAATATGTATTTTCATATAACTTTTTTCTCTTCACCTTTTATTATTCTTATAATGTTTGGTATGTGTTTATATATAATGATAAATGCAATGATATACATAGGAACATTTGAGCCTACATTTAATCCATTGTTTAAAAAACTTGCACTTATTACTACAGCAACTAATCCTAGAAGTGAAGATAATGATGATATTTTTAAAACTTTCGCACAAACTATCCAAACTACAGCACCAATTAATGTTGGAATAGGGATAAGTACAAGATATACTCCAAGTCCTGTGGCTACACCTTTCCCACCTTCTAGTCCTAGATAGATTGAGTAGCAATGTCCTAAAACAGCAAGTATTGCAATTCCCCATAAAGTAGAATCACTTACTCCATAATACATAGCAAATAATAAAACTAAAGTACCCTTTAACGCATCAAGTAAAACAGTAGCAATACCTAATTTTTTAGCTAATTTAGGGTTAGTTTCTTTTACTACTCTTAAAACATTAGTTGCACCAATTGATTTACTTCCTTGAGTTTTTATATCAACTCCTGCAAATGTTTTTGCTAAAATTGAACCAAATGGAATAGAACCAATAAGATACGCTGCTATAAAAAATAGTATGTTTGTATTTGTAAAAAAATCCATTTATTACCTTTGTTTAAAGTCTATAATTAAATGAGATTATAACTAAAGTTTTGTTATATTCACATTTAATAAAAATTTGAAGGTTTATTTTGGATTTAAAAGAAAAGATAATAAAATTAAAAGATGAATTAGATGTGACTTTAGTGGCACATTTTTATCAAAGAGATGAAGTTTTCGAGTTGGCTGATATAACAGGTGATTCATTAGAACTTGCAAAAAAAGTAATGCTTACTGATTCTAAATTTGTGGTTTTTTGTGGTGTTGGTTTTATGGGTGAAAGTGTAAAAGTTATGAGCCCACAAAAAAGAGTTTTAATGCCAAAAATCGCTTGTTGTGCAATGGCTAGGATGATAGATGAAGGTTATTTTGAACAAAATTTAAAAAAGATTAATGAAGCAGGTATTGCAAACGAAAATATTTTACCAATCACATATATTAACTCTAGTGCAGCAGTAAAAGCAAAAGTTGGACAAATGGGTGGAATGGTTTGTACTTCTTCAAATGCTTATAAAATTATTGAAAAAGGTTTAGAATCAGGTAAAAAAATATTTTTTGTTCCTGATCGTTGTTTAGGGCAAAATTTCGCAAAATCACTAAATCTAAAATCAGCAGTTGTTGGTGATGGAAGTGATTTAAAAGAGGCTGATATTATTTGTTATAACGGGTTTTGTTCTGTTCATCAACAGTTCACTGCTGATGATATAGATTTTTATAGAGAAAAATTTCCTGATATTTTGATTGCAGTTCATCCTGAATGTGATCCTAGTGTTTGCGATAAAGCAGATTTTGTAGGTTCAACTTCACAATTAATAACATATATTAAAAATTTAGACCCTGAGCAGAAAATAGCAGTTGGAACAGAATTTAATATGGTTAATAGATTAAGAAGCAAAAATACATATATTTTAAGTTCAACAAAACCAGAGTGTCCAACAATGAATGAAACAACGCTTGAAGATGTTTATAAAACTTTAAAATCTATTAAAGATGATAACATTTCAAAAGAGAATGAAATATTTGTAAGTGAAGAAACAGCAAAATGGGCAAAAGTAGCATTAGAAAGGATGTTTGAAGTATGATTAATATCAAAAAATTTGTAAAAAATGCCATTATTGAAGATAATGGTCGAGGGGATTTATTCTTCGATGTTGCTCCAAAGGGAAGATTTACAGCGCGAGCTATTTGTAAATCAGATGGAATACTCGCAGGTGTTCAATATGCAAAAGTATTAGCAAGAACTGAAAAATTTGATTGTAAATTTTTAAAAAATGATGGTGATGAGATAAAAGTTGGTGATGTAATTGCTGAACTTGAAGGAAAAGCATCTATTTTACTTTCGTCTGAAAGAACTTTTTTAAATATGCTTCAACATGCAAGTGGAATTGCAACAATGGCAAATAAATATGCAAAATTGATTGAAGGGACAGGTGTTGTTTTACTCGATACTAGAAAAACAAGACCACAATTAAGAGATTTTGAAAAATATGCTTCAAGAGTTGGTGGAGCAATCAATCATAGACTTGGACTTGATGATTGTTTAATGCTAAAAGATACTCACTTAAGAACAATAAGTAATTTAGAAGAGTTTATAAAAAAAGCAAGAAAAAGAATTTCTTGGGTTACAAAAATTGAAATAGAGTGTGAAACTTTTGACCAAGTAAAAGAAGCTATGCATGCTGGTGGTGATATAATAATGTGTGATAATATGAATATTGAACAAATAAAAGAAGTTGTAGAATTTAGAAATGCAAATTATCCTCATATTTTATTAGAAGCCAGTGGAAATATAAATTTAAGAACAATAAAAGAATATGCAACAACAGGTGTTGATGCAATTAGTAGTGGAAGCATTATTCACCAATCAACTTGGCTTGATTTTTCAATGAAATTTGATTAAAAGAAGTTTGATTAACTTTTTGTTAGTAAGTTTTTGTTAGATTTAAATTTGTTTAGAAAGGAGAAGGATGAAAAAAGATTTTATAATAAGTAATAAAGTTGATATGTCAGAATATACAAAAGCTTTAGAACTTATAGAAAAAAGTAGATATATTTTGATTATTACTCATGTAAATCCTGATCCTGATTCTATAGGTTCTGCATTGGCTTTATCAAATTTGTTTTATGAAAATAAGATAAAACATAAAGTTTATAATATAAGTTCTGATTTACCACAAAATCTTGATTTTATTCCAAGATTTGAAAAAATAACAGATCAATTACCTGCATTTTTTGATTTAGCAATTAGTGTTGATTGTGGAACTTATAAACGATTAGGCTTTGAATTAGATTCGTCAATTCCTCTTATAAATTTTGATCATCACAAATCAAATAATAGTTTTGGTGTAGTAAATATAGTTGATCCTCTCAAAAGTTCAACAGCAGAGTTAGTATATGAATTTTTTAAACATAATGGATTGTATATTACAAAAAATTCTGCAACTGCATTATATGTAGGAATTTATGATGATACTTTAGCTTTTTCTTTAAATAGATGTGATGAAATTACATTTGAAAAGATTAATTTTTTAGTTGAATGTGGAGCAAGTCCTTCTGAAATAGCAAATAAGCTATTAAGAAGAGATTCTTTGGCAAAATATAGAATTATTCCTAAAGTATTAGATAGTCTAGAATTATATAAAGAGGGAGAAGTTGCTTCTATCATTGCAAAAGAAGAATGGTTTAAAGAGACAGGAGCCCATAATAGAGATTGTGAAGATGCTCTTGATATGGTGATGAGTATAGCAATTGTAAGAATAGCTTTTTTTGTAAGAATAGTAAATGGAGTATCAAGAGTATCTTTGCGTTCTAAAGGTAAAATTGATGTATCTGCAATTGCTTCTCATTTTGATGGTGGTGGGCATTTTAATGCTGCTGGATGTACGTTGGATCTACTTGATGTTGAAAAAGCGAAAGAAATAGTTTTAAAGGAAATTCTTGAAATTTACAAATAATAAAAATAGTATTAAAGGATTATGGGTTTATATAGTTCTATTTGTATTAGTTGCGATAGTTGGTTTTTTATTTTTATCTCCTACTTTTGAGAGAAATGCACCAAAAATAACTGCGGAAGATGAAATTTATTGGAATTTACAAAAACCAATAAAAATAAATATATCAGATGATTATGGTATTAAATCTTATGAAGTATTATTTGTTGATGGTGACAAACAAGTTAGGCTAGATACTAAAGTATTAAAAGATGAAAATGGTTCAATAGATTTAGAAATTACTCCACCTGTTTTTGATGAATTTTATAAACCAACAAGCGGAAGTTTACAAATCCAAGCTTTTGATACAAGTAAGTGGAATTTCTTTAGAGGAAATGAATCAATTAAAAAATCAAAAATAATTATTGATAAAAGAAGTCCTATTGCAAATGTTGTAACAAATTCATATTTATTAAGACAAGGTGGTAGTGGAGTTATTGTTGTCGAAATTAATGATGAAAACTTAAAAGATTATTATATTACATTTAATGATGAAGAAATTTTTGAATTATTCCCTTTTTATAAGAAAGGTTTTTATATTTCTATTATTACTTGGCCAATTGATATAAAAGAATTTAAAAGGGTAAATTTAGTTGCAGTTGATATGGCAAATAATAAAACAGTTAGCAAAGTTCCATTTTATATTAAAAGTTTTAAAGAAAAAATCGATGATATAAAAGTATCTGATGAATTTGTAAATAATGTTAGTAAACATGTTTTAGAAAATAGTAATATGACTGTTCCTTCTGATACGATTGAAGCATTTGTAAAAACAAATAAAGAATTAAGAGAAAAAAATGTTAAAACTATAAAAGATGTAGTTAGAAAAAATTTAGCAAATAGTGGGAAAATACCATTTGATGTAAAAACTTTTGTAAGAATGCCAAATGCAGCTACATTTGCACAATTTGGAGAAAGAAGACATTATTATTATAATGAACAAAAAATTGATGAAGCTTGGCATTTAGGAATGGATTGGGCAAGTGTTAAAAGAGCTGATGTAAATGTAACAAATCCAGGAAAAGTTATTTTTAAAGATTATTTAGGAATTTACGGTGATTCAATTATTGTTGATCATGGATTAGGACTAGCTACTTTATATGCTCATACAAGTAGTCAAAATGTTGAAGTGAATGATGAGGTAAAAACAGGACAACTTATAGCTAAAACTGGTTCAACTGGAGCTGTTTTTGGAGATCACTTGCATTTTGGAATTTTAGTTCAAGGTATAGAAGCAAATCCAAATGAATGGCTTGATAATGATTGGATAAAAGTAAATCTTACAAAAACAATGAATGATGCAATTAAAATAATAAATGGAAGCAGTAAATGAAACAAAGAACAATAGCAAAAAGTGTTGAAATTGTAGGAATAGGTCTTCATAAAGGTGTTCCTGTAAAAATGAGACTAGAACCTCTTGATAGTAATATGGGAATAGTTTTTTATAGAGTTGATGCAGGAGTTACTATTCCATTAAAAAAAGAGTTTGTTGTTGATACAAAAATGGCTACTGTTATTGGTAAAGATGGAGTTGTAATTTCAACAATTGAACATTTATTATCTGCTGTTTATGCTTATGGAATTGATAATTTAAGAGTTGTTGTTGATAATGATGAAGTTCCTGTTCTAGATGGAAGTTCATCAGGTTATTGTATGCTAATTGAAGAAGCTGGAATAAAAGAGTTAGATAAATCAAAAAAAGCTATAAAAATCAAAAAACTAGTTGAAGTTACAACTCCTGATGGGAAAAAAGTTTGTTTAAAACCATCTGATAGAATAGTATATGATTTTGAGATAAATTTTGAGCATCCAGCAATTGGAAAACAAAAATTTCATTTTGATTATTCAATTGCAGAATATAAGGAAAATATAAGTCGAGCAAGAACATTTGGATTTTTGCACGAAGTTCAATATTTGAGAAGTATTGGATTAGCTCAAGGTGGATCAATGGAAAATGCAATTGTACTTGACCAAACAAAAGTTTTAAATCCAGAAGGATTAAGATTTGATGATGAATTTGTTAGACATAAAATTTTAGATGCAATAGGAGATATGGCTCTTTTAGAATACACACTTGTTGGTGAATATGATGCAATTGCAGGAAGTCATCATTTAAATCATTTACTTACAAAAAAACTTTACGAAGATGAATCAAATTATGAAATTATTGATTTAGAAGAAGCTAGTAGTGAAGCTGTTGTGTTTGAAATGGCTTATTCAAAAGTAGAGAATTAAAACTTGATTGAAGTGTTAGTTATTACAATATCAAATCCATTGTTAATAGGTATTTATGAAAATAAAAAATTGATAAAAGATTATAAACTTGATGGTAAAACTTCTGATTTGCTACCTAACTTATTTAAAAATCTCTTAAATGACTTTGATATCAAGAAAATTATTTATGTAAATTCACCTGGTTCTTTTATGTCAATTAAAGTTGCATATATATTTTTAAAAACAATATGTATTTCAAAAAATATTGAATTTAATGCTATTGAAGGTTTTGAGTTTAATAATAATTCCCCAATTAAAGCTTTAGGTAAAAAATACTTTATTAGAGTAGAAAATAAAATTAAAGTAGATTTTTTAGAAAAAGATTGTATAATCCACGACTTTGAATTACCAATGGGTATAGAAAAATACAATTTTAAAGAAGAAACACTGCCAATATATAATTTACCAGCAGTTTAAGAAGGAAATGGATGAAAGTAAGCGTTCCAGCTACTAGTGCAAATTTAGGACCAGGATTTGATTGTTTAGGTCTAGCAATTTCTATGAAAAATCAAGTTATAATTAGACCATCTAAATTTCATAGTGTATCTTTAAAAGGAGAGGGTGCTAACAATCCAGCCTTGAAAGATAACAATATGTTTATCTCTATTTTTAATGATTTTTATCATAACTTATCACATAAAAAAAGACACTTTAGATTTGAATTTCAAAATGAAATTCCTTTATCAAGAGGTTTAGGAAGTTCATCTGCAGTTATTGTTTCTGCAATTGCAAGTGCTTATGCAATTGAAGGAATAAAACTTGAAAAAGATAAACTACTAAATCTTGCACTTGCCTATGAAAGCCATCCTGATAATATTACACCAGCTGTAATGGGTGGATTTAATGTTGCTTGTGTACAAGAAAATGAAGTAAAATATATTAATAAAGCTATACCAAAAACTTTAAAAGCAGTAATTGTTGTCCCAAATAGAGCAATTTCAACTCAAATGTCAAGAAAAACATTGCCTTTTAAATATTCTAAAGAAGATACTGTTTTCAATATTTCTCATTCCTCTTTATTAACTGCAGCTTTTATGGCAGAAGATTGGGAAATGTTGAAATACGCATCAAATGACCAAATCCATCAAAAATATAGAATGAAACAAATGCCTGAACTTTTTGACGTACAAAAAACTGCACTTAAAGAAGGTGCTTTAATGAGTACATTATCTGGTTCTGGGTCAACATTATTTTCGATGACTTATTCTGATGATAGTAAAAATTTAGAAAAAGCATTAAAACTTAAATTTCCTCATTTCAGAGTATTCACTGTTGATTTTGATAATGTTGGAGTGAGAATAGAAATTTGATTATTTTTGATATTAAGTATAATTTGGGTATAATAATTGGCTAGTTTGAAAAAAATCTTAAGAACATGCATAATATGTAAGGGTAAGTTCGAACAAAAAGAGCTATTAAGATTAAAATGTGAAGATAAAAAATTGTCTCTGTATGACAATAAAGGTAGAAGTTTTTATATTTGTAGTGAATGTAAAGTAAATTTACAATTAGATATAAATGGAAAAGATTATAAAAAATTTGAAAAATCACTTTGTAAAGAGTGTAAAAATAAAGATAAGTATGTCACACAACTTAAGGAGATGCTAAGAGATGTCAGATAAAGTAAGAGTTTATGAAATTGCAGAAGAAGCGGGAGCAAGTAGCCAAGATGTTATTGCAAAAGCTAAAGATTTAGGAATAGAACTAAAATCACCGCAAAGTGCAGTATCATTTGAAGATGCTGAAGAAATTGCAACCTATATAATGACAGGAAAAAGTTCAAAAATTTCTAATAAACCAGCTTCAAAAGAAAAAAAAGTAATTAAAAAAGAAGAAAAGATAGAAGAAGATAAAAAACTAGAAAAAATAGTTGAAAAAGAAGAAAATGTTGAACTTATAGAAAAAAAAGAGAATGAAGTTAGAAAAAAACCTGAATTAAAAAAAGTAATAATCTCTAAGCCTGTTTCAAAAACTCCTTTAAGAACTCAAGATGAGATGGAAAAACCTGACGTAAATCCTGATAATGCGAATAAAATTATACCTAAAAGAAGAGGTTTAGTAATTATTAAAAAGAAAAAGCCAAAAGAAAATGTAGAAATTAAAACTTCTTTTGATGCAGAAACTCAACCAAAAAAACAAATGAAATCTTTAAGTGAAATTTTAGGTGGAAATGAAGAAGATGAAAAATTCAATAATGACAACTCTTTAAGTGCAGAAGAATTAAGAAAAGCTAAAAATAAAAAAGAAAAAAAGAAAACTATTGTTAAACCTCAAGATCATGGGAAAAAACTTGATGTAAATAGAGAATATTCAGATGATTTTGTAAGTTCTGATGATTCTTTACTTGGAGAAGAAGTAGTTTTACTTGATATGGACTTAGGTGATTCATTTAAAATTTTTGATGAACCAAAACCACAAAATCCTGCAAAACAATCAAGAAGTTCAAGACCTGCAGCATTTGGAAATACTCCACAAGGTTTAAAACGAGGAAAAAGAAAGAAAAGAATTTCAAGAACACAAGAAATTGCAGAAATTAAAGAAGTAACTATTCCTGAAGATATTAGAGTTTATGAATTTGCAGAAGCTTGTGGTAAATCACCAGCTGAAGTTATTACAGTACTATTTAGTTTAGGAATGATGGTTACAAAAAATGACTTTTTAAAACAAGATGAGTTAGAAATTCTTGGTGAAGAATTTGGAATAGAAGTAACTGTAAAAGATGCTTTGGAAGATGTTAATTATGTTGAAGATTACTTAGGTGAAGATATAGATGAAGGTTCATATGTAACAAGACCTCCTGTTGTAACAATTATGGGTCACGTTGATCATGGTAAAACATCTTTATTAGATAAAATAAGAAGTTCTAAAATAGCTGCTGCAGAAGCAGGTGGAATTACACAACATATTACTTCTTATACTGTTACTAAAAATGGACAAAAAATTACTTTTGTTGATACTCCAGGTCACGCAGCTTTCTCTGCGATGAGAGCAAGAGGAGCTAATGTAACAGATATTATTATTATTGTTGTAGCTGCTGATGATGGTGTTAAAACACAAACAGAAGAAGTTATTTCTCATGCAAAAGCTAGTGGTTGTCCAATTATTGTTGCTATGAATAAAATGGATAAAGAGACTGCTAATCCAGATATGGTAAAAGCTCAAATGGCAGAGCATGATTTAACACCTGTAGATTGGGGTGGAGATACAGAATTTATTGGTGTATCTGCAAAAACTGGAGCAGGTATTGATGAATTATTAGAAAATATTTTAATTCAAGCTGAACTACTTGAACTTAAAGCAGATCCAACTGCTAAAGCAAAAGCTACTGTAATTGAGTCTTCTTTAGAAAAAGGAAGAGGTCCTGTTGCAAATATTATTGTTCAAAATGGTACCCTAAGAATTGGTGATAATATTGTTTGTGATACTACATTTGGAAGAGTTAAAGCAATTACTGATGATAGTGGAAGAGCTGTTAAAGAGTTAGGGCTTTCAGAAACAGGAACGGTTTTAGGACTTAATGAAGTTCCAACAACTGGTTCATTTATGGTTGCAATGGATTCAGATAAAGAAGTTAGAGATATAGCAACAACAAGAGCTGAACATGCACGAGCAAAAGAACTATCAAAATCTACTAAAGTATCATTAGAAGAAATGAGTGGATTAATTGCTGAAGGGAAAATAAAACAATTACCAGTTATTATAAAAGCAGATGTTGGTGGTTCTTTAGAAGCTATAAAAGGATCATTAGAAAAAATTGCAAATGATGAAGTAAAAGTAAAAGTAATTCATGCAGCTGTTGGTGGAATTACTGAATCAGATTTAATATTAGCTGGTGCAAGTGATGGTTGTATTATATTAGGATTTAATGTAAGGCCAACAGGTTCAGTTAAAGCAAAAGCAAAAGCTGATGGAATTACAATCAATACTTATTCAATTATTTATGATTTGATTGATGATATAAAAGATGCATTATCTGGAATGATGAGTGCAGTTATTAGAGAAGAGAATACCGGTCAAGCAGAAGTTAGAGATACATTTGTTGTTCCAAAAATCGGAACTGTTGCAGGATGTTTAGTAACTGACGGTAAAGTAATTAGAGGTGGGCATGCAAGAATCATTAGAGATGGCGTAGTTATCTATACTGGTAAAATTTCATCATTAAAAAGATTTAAAGATGATGTTAAAGAAGTTGCAAATGGTTATGAATGTGGTATTATGTTTGAAAAATTCAATGATATAAAAGTTGGAGATTTTATCGAAACATTCATCCAAATCGAAGAAAAAGTATCTGTAGATAATTAATGAAAAGTATTAATTTACAAAGAACAGAATCTTTACTTATGGAGTTGATTCCAGAAGCTTTATCAAATTTGGCAGATGCTAGGATAAATTCACTTCCTATAACAGGAATCAATTGCAAAAACGGAAAATATGATGCAATTGTATATTTTGATGGTTCTGATTATGATAAAAATGAAATAAAAGAAATTATATCATCTTTAATAAAAGCTAATGGAAGATTAAAAACACATATATTAGCAAGTACAGGTTGGTATAAATGTCCAAATTTTACATTTGTTAATGATACATCTTTGGAAAAATCAAAACATATAGAAGATTTATTTGCCCAAATTAGAAAAACAACAAAGAGTGAAGAATAATGAATTTAGAAGAATCAATAAAATTAGCAGTTGAAAGTTTAGGCGCAAACTTGTATGACATAACAACTGCAAGAGAACATGATAAAAATATTTTTAGAGTTTCTGTTACAGCTGATAGTGGGATTAGTTTAGATAAATGTGCTGAAATTTCTAGAATGATTTCTCCGATATTAGATGTAAATGAACCAATGAATGGAGAGTATGTTTTAGAAGTAAGTTCTCCAGGAATAGAAAGAAAGTTAAAAAAGAAAGAACATTTTATTGCATCAGTTGGTGAGAAAGTTAAAATAAAAGATTTCTCAACAGAGGTTTATAAAGGTGAATTGATTTTTGCAGATGATGAAAAAATCATAATTAAAACTGAATTTGGCGAAGATGAATTAACATATGACTCTATATTAGCAGCTGCTACTTATTTTGAATGGTAAAATTAGAAGAGTCATCTTTTCTAATTTTAACAACTAATTAAAACTACTTAATATATACTACTTTCCAAATTTAAATTAAAGCGAATATTATAATGAAAATAGATGATAATTTTTATATGAAATTAGCAATTGATGAGGCATGGAAATATCAACTTTTAACTTATCCTAATCCTGCTGTGGGTTGCGTAATTGTTAAAGATGGAAGATTACTTGCAATTGAAGCTCATAAAGAAGCTGGCATGCCACATGCAGAAATTAATGCACTTAAATCAGCATATTTAATTGAAAATCCAAACTCAATATTAAAAACAAAAAATAATTCACAAGAAATCCATAATTTTCTTATAGAAAATCACGATGGTTATTTTAATGATTGTGAAATTTTCGTAACACTTGAACCTTGCAATCACATTGGAAAAACTCCATCTTGTGCAAATTTATTAAAAGTATTGAAACCAAAAAGAGTAATTATTGGACATGAAGATATAAATAAAATTGCGTCAGGGGGCGTACAAACGTTAGAAAGTGCTAATATTGAAGTTAGTCTAAGATGTATGGAAAAAGAAGCATATAATCTTTTGTATCCATTTATAAAATGGAGTAATGGAACATTTATTTTTTATAAAATGGCACAAACTTTAAATGGTTGTATAGATGGTACTATATCATCAAAGATGAGCCAATTATATGTACATACATTAAGAGATAAAGTAGACCTTATGCTTATTGGCGGAAATACTGTAAGAATTGATAAGCCAACTCTTGATGCGAGATATATAGGTGGACGGGCACCGGATATTATGATTTATAGTAAGAATAAAATATTTGATAATGCTATACCATTATTCAAAGTAGCTAATAGAGAAGTATTTATAAGTGATGATTTATTTAAATTACTTGATTACAAATTTGTTATGGTAGAAGGTGTCTATAAATTAATGAATATATTAAAAGAGAAGATTGATTATATTGTACTTATTGTTAGTCCAAAAATTAGAAATGGAATTAATGCTTTAAATGAAATTGATATAGATTTTGAGATAGTACATGAAAATTATCTTGGAGAAGAAAAAATTATATATTTAAAAAGAAAATAGTAGCAAAGCTACTATTTTACTTTTTCTAAGTATTCACCAGTTCTAGTGTCAACTTTGATAATATCACCTTCTAAAATATGGAAAGGAATTTGTACAACGGCACCCGATTCTAATGTTGCTGGTTTTCTTCCACCTTGAGAATCACCTTTAAAGTTTGGTGGTGTTTCTACAATTTTAAGTTCAACAACCATAGGAGGTTCAACAGTGATCGCTTTACCATTATAATACATCATATCAACATTCATTCCATCGATAATCCAATCAAATGCTTCACCAACTTGTTCATATGTTAAACCTTCTTGTTCATAAGAAGTTGTATCCATAAATTGTAATAATTCACCATCATCATATAAAAATTGCATTTGTTTTTGTTGTAAGTTAGGCACTTCACATTTATCACCTGCATGAAAAGTCTTTTCAATAACTTTTCCATTTAAAAATGATTTTATTTTACATCTAACAAATGCAGCACCTTTTCCTGGTTTTACATGTTGGTATTCTGTAATTTTATAAGGAACTCCATCAACTTCGATCTTTAATCCCTTTTTTAATTCACTCATTCCAATCGCCATATTCTCTCCTTAAATTTCGGCATAAGCAACAGCAATTGCTGCTTCTAAATTATCAAGTTTTTTTAATATATCTGAATTTGGTTTTTCATCTAAAAGTATTACAGCTAATGCACCATCTTTACCTCTTGATAATCTAAAGTCAGCAATATTAATATTATTATCACCAAGAATTCTACCAACTTCACCAATAACACCTGGTACATCGTTATTTCTCATGATAATCATTTTACCTTTTGGTTCAATATCTAATTGGAATCCACTTAATTCAACAATTCTTTGAACATCATCATTAAATACAGTTCCAGAGATTGTTTTTACGCCAGTTGGCGTTGTAATTTTAATTGAAACTTTGTTTTGATAGCCACTTAAATTTGATAATTCAGACATTGTTAATTCAATGCCTTTTTCTTTTGCAATAAAATTTGCATTAACATAATTTACTTCGCTTCCAGAACTAACAGCTAAAACACCTACTGTTGCAAATGTTTGTAAAGAGTCTAAATATTCAGAAATTTTACCTTCAGCTGAGATATTGATTGATCTAATTTCACTTTTACTAATTTGTGCTAATAAAAATGCCATTTTTTGTGTTAATTCAATATATGGTTTTACAAATGAAGGAATTTTACTTTCATCTATTGGTAAATTTAAAGCATTTGGATATGCAATTCCACGTGCAGATTCTATAGCATTATTTGCAGCTTGAATAGAAATCTCTTTTTGAGATTCTTTTGTATTTGCACCTAAGTGAGCAGTTACAGTTATATTTGGTAAATCTAGTAAAGGATTATTTATTGCAGGTTCTTTTTTAAATACATCGATTCCAGCCATTGCAATTTTTCCAGATTTTAGGTTTTCATATAATGCTTCTTCGTTATATAATCCACCTCTAGCACAATTTATTAAAATTACACCATCTTTCATTTTAGCAATTTCTTCAAAACTAATCATATCGATAGTTTCTTTATTTTTTGGAGTATGAATTGTAATAATATCACAAGCTAAAATATCATCAAAACTAGTTGTATATTTGATACCTAAATCAGTTGCTTTAGTTGAAGGAATATATGGATCGTATGTTACAACATCCATTTCAAATGATTTAGCTCTTAATGCAACTCTATGTCCAATGTTACCAAAACCGATAACTCCTAATTTTTTTCCATAAAGTTCATTTCCATACCAATCTTCTCTTTTCCAAACTCTATCATTTTTTAATTGATTATGAGCATATGGAAATTTTCTCATACAAGATAACATATGAGTCATTGTTAATTCTACTGCTGCAATTGTGTTTGCAGTAGGAACATTCATTGCAATAATTCCTCTTTTACTACATCCATCAATATCAACATTATCATATCCAACACCAGCTCTAATAATAGCTTTCAAATTTGTTGCTGCATTTAAAAATTTTTCATCTACATCAGTTGAAGATCTTGTGATTGCTACATGAGCATCTTTTATAATATTTAACAGCTCTGTTTTATCTATATCTGCTGCATATACATAATTTACATCTTCAGTATTTTGAAGTATTTGTAAACCAGCTTCATGTATATGGTCACAAACTACTATTGTATGTTTACTCATTTAAATAATCCCTATTATTTCATTTGATCTTTTAAAATATCACCTAAAGTCATAGATGAATCATCATTAACAGATTTTAAAACTTCTCTTTCTTGTTGTTGCTCTAATCTTTTTACTGATAATCTAACTCTATTTTTTTTAGTATCAATATTTACAATAACAGCTTCAACTTCGTCACCATTTTTAATATCATCAGGATTTAATGGTCCAAAATCTTCATTTCTAATTAATCCATCAAGATTATTTTCTAATTTTATAAAAATACCAAAATCTTTTGTATCTTTAACAGTTCCTTTTACAATATCACCAATTTTATATGTATCTTGGAATCTTTTTGCTGGAGAATCAGCTATTTCTTTAACTGATAATGAAATGTTTTCTTTTTCTTTATCAATTTTGATAATTTTTACTTCAACTTCATCACCTTTTTTAAAGATAGTTTTACATTTAGCATTTGGCTCCCAAGAAGCTTCTTCATTATGTAATAAACCATCAACTTCACCAATTGAAACAAAAGCTCCAAAATCAGTTAAAGTTGCAATTTTACCTTTAATTACATCTCCAACTTTGTGCTCATTAGTAAATTTAGTGAAAGGTTTTTCTTGTAAATTTTTTAGTGATACTCTTAATCTTTTTTGCTCAACATTTAATTCAATAACTTCAACATTGATTTCTTCACCAATTGTTAAAAGTTCTTTTGGATTTTTTAAGTTTTTATTCCATGAAATTTCAGAAATATGTAATAATCCTTCAATATCATTTCCTAAATCAACGAATGCACCATAAGATTCAAAGTTAGAAACAGTTACAGTAATTGTATCACCAACTTCTAATTCATCTTTTATTTCTTCCCAAGGATTAGACAGTGCAGCTTTAATTGATAATGATAAGTGTTGTTTTGCTTTGTCATAAGATAAAACTACAACAGAAACTTCATCACCTTCATTGTAGTAATTTGCAGGATTAACAGGACCTTTATAAGAAATTTCATTGTAGTTTACTAAACCATCAATTCCACCTAAATCAACAAACATTCCATAAGAAGTAATTTTTTTAATGATACCATTTACAGGTTCTTTATTTTCTAAAATTTCTGAAACTTTATTGTCTTTTACAGCTTTTGATTCTTCTATTAATTTTTTTCTTGATACAATAATTGAATTTTGAGCTTTATTTACCTTGATAACTTTAGCTTTTACAGTTTTTCCAATTGCACCTTGTGCTTTTAGATAAGATTGTGCCATAGGCATGAAATATTCACAACCATCAGCATCTTCAATTATAAAACCACCTCTTTGTTTAACAGAAATGATTTTACCTTCGATTGTTACATCTTCAAAATCTTCACCATGAGCTTTTACAAAAGCATCAAATTTTTCTTTTTGTAAAACTTTTTTATGTGAAATACTTGGTCTTTCCCCTCTATTACCCATTAACATAACAGGGATAGTGTCTCCAACTTTATATTTTATTTCACCACCAATTGTAATTTCTGAAATAGCTAATTGACCTTCAATTTTTTGACCAACATCAACTAAAACTCTTTCATTAGTAATTTCAACAATTACACCATCAACCACAGAATTATTTTCTGCATTCTCAAAAGACTCATTTAGCATTTGCTCAAAATCAAAGTCTTCACCTAAATCAATATCTTCGATACCCATTTTATTCCTTCATATTTACCAGTTTTATTAAATGGGAAGATTATACAGAAAATTGACTTAAAACTCTTATTTGAATGATTTTATTTTATCTACAACTTGTTGAATAATCCAGTCAGGAGTACTTGCACCCGCTGTTATACCACACAATTTTTTATTTTCAAACCATGAATTATCTATTTCTATTTCATTTTCAATTAAATATGAATCAGGGCAATTTTCTATACAAATAGAGTGTAATTGTTTTGTATTTGATGAATTTTTACCACCTATTACAATCATAATATTTACTTCTTTTGATAGTTCTCTTGCTGCATCTTGATTTTCAAATGTTGCATCACAAATTGTATTAAATACTCTAACTTCTTTATTTTTTAGAATCAGTGCATTTACAATTTCAAGATATTTTTCTTTTTTTTTCGTTGTTTGTGCAATAGTTGCAATTTTATTATTTTTAAATACAATTTTATCTAAGTCTGAAGTTTCAAGTACAATATGAACATCTTCTTGGTCTTCTCCATATGATTGAACACCTTTTACTTCAGGATGATCAGCATCTCCAAAAATAAGAATAGAATATCCTTCTCTTGACATTTTTTTTACTATTTGTTGAGGAGTAGTTACAAATGGACAAGTAGCATTTATAACTTTAGCATTTAGTTTTCTTAAATTTTTTAAATCATTTTTTGGAATACCATGTGTTCTAATAATAACTGTATCATTCTCTTTTACATCATTTAAATTTGTGTATAAACCAACATTAAAATCATTTTTTAATCTATTTATTTCATCTTGATTATGAATTAATGGTCCCATTGTTGAAGAATTTTTGTAATCTTCTGCAATTTTTATGGCTCTTTTTACACCAAAACAAAATCCATAATTAGATGCTAATTTTATTTCCATTATTTACCTTATTTATATAACGAATCTACAATCTCTTTAAAATTTGGAAAAGAAGTTTCTATACATTGAGTATCTTCAATATCCATATCACAATTTAATCCAGCAATTGCAAAACTCATTGCAATTCTATGATCTCCATGAGAATTTATTATTGCTTTTTGCATAATTCCACCGATAATTTCATAACCATCTTCAAATTCTGTATATTCAACACCACAAAGTTTAAGGTTATTTACTACACTTGAGATTCTGTCGCTTTCTTTTACTCTTAATTCTTTTGCATTTGAAACTTTTGATTTTCCATTTGCTAAACTCATTGCAATTGAAAGAGCAGGTAATTCATCAATTAACCAAGAAATATTTTCACTAACTTCAACTCCATTTAATTCATTATTAATAACTTCAATATCACCTATTGGTTCATAAATATTTTCTTTTTCAATAAAATTAACTATAACACCCATTCTTTTTAAGACTTCATAAGCTTCAATTCTTGTTGGATTCAATGTTACATTTTTTATTAAAACTCTTGCATTTTTTGTAATTGCTGCTGCAACTGCAAAGAAAAATGCTGAACTAGGATCAGTTGGAACAGTAATATTTAAAGGTTTTAAATGACCTGTTAGTGGATGAATGTTAATAAATCCTTCAGAATCATTTTCTAAAGTTGCACCCATACCTTTTAGCATTCTTTCTGTGTGGTCACGTGTAAGTTCATTTTCTTTATATCTTGAAATACCATTTGCTCTTAAAGCTGCAAGTATCATTGCTGATTTTACTTGAGCAGAATCTACTGGTGAGTGATAAGTAAATGGTTGAAGTTTTTTTACTCCTCTTATAAATAAAGGAGCTTTATTTCCATTTTCTCTTCCATCAATTAATGCACCAATACTTCTTAAAGGATCAGCTACTCTTTTCATTGGTCTATTTCTTAAATATTTATCACCTGTTAGTGTAAATGCTCCATCAACACTAGCTAATAAACCACAAAAAAGTCTCATTGCAGTTCCAGAGTTTCCACAATCTAAAACATCTGATGGCTCAGTTAATGTTTGTGTTGGAGTTATTTCAACATAACTTCCATCTCTTTTTATTTTTGCACCAAGTTGTTCTACAATACTTAAAGTATTTAAAGTATCTTCGGCTGTTAAATAATTCTTAATATAAGAAGTTTGAGAAGAAAAAAGTGAAAACATCGCACATCTGTGAGATATTGATTTATCACTTGCGATAGAATCTATTTCTATATTAAATGGTTTTGTTAATTTTTTTATACTAAATTTTTCCACTCTTTTCCTTTTTTATTATCTTAATCCGATTGACAATTTCTCATTTAAAACTTTTAAAATCGAATTCATTGTTGTTGTGATATCTTCTTCTTCCATTGTTTTTTCATCATTTTGTAAAACAAATCTAATTGTTAAGCTTTCATTTTCACCTAGTTTTTCATCATTATAAATATCAATTAAATTAAATTGTTTGATATTTTTATCATTTAATGAATCAATTACTTTTTTAATCTCTTTGTATTCTAATGATTTAGGTGTAATAATACTTAAATCTTTTTTTGATGATTGGAATTTTGAATATGAAGTTGTTTTAATAATGTCATTTTTGATTGCTTCAAAATCAATCTCTGCAATAAAAGTGTCACTTAAATCATAATCTTCACAAACACTTGGATGTAATTTTGAAATAAATCCTACAATTTTTCCATCAATTAAAACATTTGCATTTTGATATGGATGAATAAAAGAATTATCTATTGAAATCATCGCTTCTAAATCAAATTTTCCAATTGTATTTAATATTTTTTTTGCAAATGAAAAGAAATCAATATTTTTAGGTTTTCCAGCATTTGAAAAATCTTCAAGTTCAGCTGAACCTGTTTGGATAAATGAGATTTTTTTGCTTTCTTGTCTATTTTCATCAAAAACTGTTCCTATTTCAAAAAATGCAGTTGAACGTGCTCCAATTTTAAAATTATTTGCACAAGCTTCAACAAGATTTAAAAGTATAGTTGTTCTAAATGTATTTAACTCTTTTACAATTGGATTGATTAAATCTAATTCATCTCTTACAGTTTTAAATTTATATTTTTCTAAATTTTCTTTTGAAGAAAAAACATAAGTTAATGTTTCAAAGAAACCATTCTCAATAGCTTTAAATCTTAATTTATTTTTTTTGATTAAATCATTTGATGTTTTATTTACTCTATTTACTTCATCAATTTGTAGTGGTTTTGAAATAATATTATCAATACCAATTATTCTAACTATTTCTTCCGTAATATCTGCAATATTTTTTATATCATGTCTATAATAAGGAACTTTTACAACTAAAATATTATCAATTGTATCTTTTACTTCAAATCCTAAAGAAACTAAAATTTTTTCTATATCAATTTTACTTATTTCTTGACCAATAATTGAATTAACTTTTTTAATACTTACATCTAAAGTTAATTTTTCTTTATCTTCTATAAAAGTTTCACTTCCTCTATAAATCAAAGCTCCTGATTTTGAAATAAGGCTAGATAAATAGTCAATTCCAAAATCAATATTGGGTTCACTTCCTCTTGAAGCTTTATAATAAACTTCTCCAGTTTTTACTTTGTTTTCAAAAACTTTTTTTGATATTAATTCTGGATTTACGTAAGAAGCTTCAATAATAAAATCTGTATCATTTTGATCAATATCATTATGTTCAACACATATTTTACTCAAGGATTCTATTCCATAAACAGTATCAAATCCCTTTTCATCTTTTTTTATATTTAAAATACTTAAATTATTATTTTTTAAAGTTTTTTCTTTTGAGTAGGCATTTAATATCACACCTGTTGAATGTGTAACATAAGTTAAAACATTTTTAATTTCATTATTATCTTGATATTTTCCAATAATCGCAGTTCTAAATTTATATAATAAATTTAATTTAAAATTTGAAAAATCAACAGCTTTAAATGATAAAGATGAATCAATATTACTGTCACATTCTATTTCAAAAACTTGACCAATTCCTAATTCATTATAATTTATTTGTTTATCAATTTCTAATAAAGGGATATTATAATAAGCACTTAATTCTCTAGCAATTCCATAAATACTTAAACAATCTCCTCTGTTTGCTGTTAATCCAATCTCTATTACTGAATCGTTTAATTTCGAGTATTCTTTTAGCTCTTTTCCAAGAATTAATTCTCCAATTGAATTATCTAAAACTAAAATTCCATCATTGATTTTAGGAAGATTAAGTTCAGTAGATGAACAAATCATACCATTTGATTCAACACCTCTTAATTTTGCTTCTTTAATAATAAAGTTATTTCCTAAATCACATCCAACAGTTGCAACTGGAACAAATTGATCTGCATCTACATTTTTTGCACCACAAACAATTTGTACAGTTCTATCACCTAAATCAACTTGACAAATATTTAGTTTATCTGCATCAGGATGCTTAACTTTTTCTAAAACTTTTCCAACAACAACTTTTTCTGCAACTGAAAAATTTTCTACACTATCAACTTCAAGACCAATAGAGTTTAATGTTTTACAAATTTCATCTGATGAAATTTTAGAAATATCAATAAATTCTTCTAACCAACTTTTTGTAATAATCATTTGAATTGTCCTAATAATCTTGTATCACTTTCAAATAGTGATCTTAAATCTCCAATATTGTGAATTAGCATTGCAAATCTTTCTATACCTAATCCAAAAGCATAACCTGATTTATTTTCATAGCCAACAGCTTTGAAGACATTTTCATCGACAACACCACATCCTAATACTTCAAGCCAACCTGTATGTGAACAAACTCTACAACCTTCTCCTTTACAAAATACACAAGAAATATCAACTTCTGCACTTGGTTCTGTAAATGGGAAAAATGAAGGTCTAAATCTAACTTCAACATCTCCAAACATATGCTGTAAAAATTCAACTAAAACATGCTTTAAATTTGCAAATGAAACTTTATCTGCCTCATCTACAACTAACGCTTCAATTTGATGAAACATTGGTGTATGTGTAATATCAAAATCTCTTCTAAATACAGTTCCTGGCGCAATCATTCTAATAGGAGTTTTTTGGCTTAACATTGTTCTAATTTGTACAGGAGAAGTATGAGTTCTTAATAATGTGTAATCTTTATTATAAAATGTATCTTGCATATCTCTAGCTGGATGATATTTAGGTAAATTTAAAGCTTCAAAATTATGAAAATCATCTTCAACTAAAGGACCTTCTTCTACTGCAAAATTTAAATTTTGAAAATATCTAATTATTCTATCCATAGTTTCAACAACAGGATGAGTTGCTCCACAAGATAATTCATTATTAAATCTTGTTACATCAATTTTTTCTTTTTCTAATTTTTTATTTAAAGCTTCTTTTTCTAAAACAATTTTTTTTGTTTCTAAAGCTTCTGTTATTAGGCTTTTTTGTTTATTTAAATTTTCTGCAAAAATTTTTTTTTCTTCGTTTGGTACACTTTTCATTTTAGCAAATTCTAAAGTTAAAATACCTTTTTTACCTAAAGTATCAATTCTTAAATTTTCTAACTCTTCAAGTGAAGCTGCATTGGCAATTTTTTCAATCCACTGTGTCACTTTTTTCTCCCTAAATATATAAATAATTATTGTTGATTTAAATTATTTGTATCTGTATTTTTGGGATTATACTTAAAGATTTATTAGAGTTTGGTTATAATATTTTACTATTTAATTTCAAGGAAAAAGAATGTGTATATTCTGTAAAATTGTAAAAGGTGAAATACCAAATCAGACTATTTTAGAAGATGAAAATTTTTTAGCATTTAATGATATTAATCCAACAAGAAAAATTCATGTTTTAATTATTCCAAAAGAGCATTACGATTCATTTGACGTTATTCCCCCAAATATTATGTCTGGTATGACTGAATTTATCCAAAAAGTTGCTTTAAAACTAGATGTAAAAGAGAGTGGTTATAGATTAATTACAAATATTGGTAAAGATGGTGGACAAGAAGTACATCATTTACATTTTCATTTAATTGGAGGAGAGCCAGTTGGAAGGCTTGTAAGAGATAGACAAGATATGTAATTCTTGTCTATGTTATTTTTCTTCTTGAAAAGAACCTAAGTTCATTATTTTTTCATATTTTTTTTGAGATCTTTGCGCTGGAGTTAATTTTTGTAATTCTTCTAAAGAAGTTAAAAAATACTCTTTTAGAGCTAATATTGCTTCATCTCTTTGTCTATGTGCACCAATTAGTGGTTCATTTATAACATCATCAATTAAATTTAAATCTTTTAGATTTTCTGCTGTTATTTTTAGTGCATTTGCTGCTGTTTCAACTTTTGCAGGATCATTCCATAAAATTGCGCTACAACCTTCTGGTGAAATAACTGCATATACTGAATATCTCATCATTGCAAGTTTATCTGCAACTGATATTGCTAATGCTCCTCCTGAACCACCTTCTCCTATTACAACAGAAATAGTTGGTGTAGTTAAGTCAGCAAATTCATAAAGATTTTTAGCAATTGCTTCACTTTGATTTCTTTCTTCTGCACCAATTCCTGGATATGCACCTGGAGTATCAACTAATAATAATATAGGAATTTGAAATTTATCTGCCATTTTTGCAGCTCTTAATGCTTTTCTATATCCTTCAGGACTTGGCATACCAAAATTTCTGAAAAGTTTATCTTTTGTTCCTCTTCCTTTTTGTTCTCCAATAACTAATACTTTCTGTGTTCCAATATATCCAAGATAACATACTATTGCATGATCATCAACATAATGTCTATCACCATGAATTTCATAAGAGTCTGTTAATAATCCAGAAATATAATCTAATGCATAGGGTCTATCTGGATGACGAGCAAGTTGTAATTTCTGATAGTCATTTAAGTTTTTAAAAGTTTTTTCAACTTCTTTTTCTAATTTTTTTTCTAAAATCTCTACTGCATGTTCATCAGCTTTAGTTTTAGCAATTATTATATCTTCTTCAATTTTTTTGATTTTATCTTCAAATTCTAAGTAAGCTGCCAAAGTTTTTCCTTAAAAAAAAAAGAGCCAATTTTAAATTAGCTCTTTAATAGTTAGGTTTGTTTAAATTTATTTAATATACTTTTTAAAAATAACAGAACCGTTTGTTCCACCAAAACCAAAATTATTACTCATTACAGTAGTTAATTCAGCTTTTCTTGCAATGTTAGGTACAATATCTATATCACAATCAGGGTCTTGATCATCAACATTAATTGTTGGAGGAATAATACCATCATTTAATGCTTTTATAGCCATAATAGCTTCAATAGCACCAGCTGCACCTAAACAATGACCAATTTGTCCTTTTGTTGAAGAAACTGGAGGACACTTTTCTTTTCCACCAAATAATTCTTTAATTGCTGCCGTTTCATTTTTATCTCCAACAGGAGTTGATGTACCATGTGCATTAATATAATCAATTTTTGGATACTCTCCCGTAATATTCTTAACCATTTCAAATGCAGCTTTCATTGCTCTTAGTGGACCATCTACAACAGGAGAAGTAATATGATTTGCATCACCTGACTCTCCAAATCCAATAATTTCACAATAAATTTTTGCATCTCTTGCTAATGCAGATTCTAAGTCTTCAATTACAAGTGCCCCAGCACCTTCTCCCATAACAAAACCATCTCTGTCTTTATCAAAAGGTCTTGAAGATTTTTTAGGTTCATTATTTCTTGTTGATAATGCTTTCATTGCAGCAAATCCACCAACTCCTGCACCACAAATTGCACTTTCTGCACCAACAACTAAAATTCTATCTGCACCATTTAACATAATAGTTTTAACACCATCATTTAATGCATGAGTAGAAGCTGCACAAGCTGTAACATGAGCTAATGAAGGACCTTTTAGATTATGTTCAATAGAAATAAATCCACTTAACATATTTGCTAAAGAAGAAGGAATGAAAAATGGTGATATTTTTCTTGAACCTTTTGTTTCACAAACTACTGAGTTTTTTTCAATTGTTGATAATCCTCCAATACCTGAACCAGAAATAATACCAAATCTTTCAGCAATTGATGAGTCAACTTTTTTATTTTCTTGTGTTACATATCCTGAATCAATCATAGCTTCAAGCGCTGCTTTTATACCTAGTTGTATAAATCTATCAGCTTTTTTAACTTCTTTTTTATCCATAACTGTAGTTGGATCAAAATCTTTTACTTCTCCAGCTATCTGAACTGAGAAATCACTTGCATCAAATAGTGTTATAGTATCTATACCACAAACTCCATTCACAACTGCTTCGAAAGAATCTTTTACGTTATGTCCTGTTGAATTAATAGTACCTATACCTGTTACAACAACTCTTCTCATTTAAATATGCTCCATGTTAATTATTTGAATTATTCAATCTTTTTACAAAAAACTCAATAGTTTAAATATAAATAGAAGAGGTTATCTTCTATTTAAAGCGTATAAATTACGCGTTATTTTCGATGTATTTTATAGCATCAGCAACAGTTAAGATTTTTTCAGCATCTTCATCTGGGATTTCAATGTCAAATTTCTCTTCTAAAGCCATAACAAGTTCAACTACATCTAGTGAATCAGCACCTAAATCTTCAATGAATTTTGAATCTTCTTTTACTTCTGCTGGATCACAATCTAATTGCTCAACAACTACTGCTTTTACATCATCTAATAATGCCATATTTATTTCCTTTTATAAATTTATCTTTGTATTATAACAAAAAAGTTTTTAAAAACTCTTTTAAATTATATATTTAAACTTTTTAATAAAATATTAAACGTATAATCCACCATTAACTTTTAGTATTTCTCCTGTAATATATGAAGAATGATCACTTAATAAAAATGCGACAGCATCAGCGATTTCTCTTGGTTGACCAAATCTTGAAAGAGGAATGTTTTTTTCATATTCTGCTTTTATTTCTTCTTTTAATTCATGAGTCATATCTGTTTGAATAAATCCAGGAGTTACAGCATTATATCTAATACTTCTAGCTGCAGCTTCTTTTGCAAAAGATTTAGTCATGGCATTTAGTCCACCTTTTGATGCTGAATAATTAGTTTGTCCAGGATTTCCCATTTCTCCAACAATTGAAGAGATATTAACAACTGAACCAAATCTTTTTTTCCCCATTACCTTTAAAGCTTCTCTACAACCAATAAATGCAGAAGTTAAATTTGCATTTATTACATCATTAAAATCAGCAACACTCATTCTTAAGGCTAATTTATCTTTTGTAATACCTGCATTATTAACTAAATAAGATAATTCTCCATCTGCGTCAACAATTGTTTTAATTGCATTTGAAAACTCTTCTTCATTAGTCACATCTGCTTTAATAATAGCTGCTTTTCCGCCTGCTATTTCAATATCATTTTTGATTTTTTCAGCAGCTTCAGCTCCACTTCTGTAATTAATCCAAACTTTTAGTCCAAAATTTGCAAGTGTTTTTGCTATTTCTGCCCCAATTCCTCTACTTGCACCTGTAACTAATACATTAGAACCTGAAAATTTCATTTTAATCCTTTTATTTTTACATAAACTATATATTATAGCAATAATTTACAAATAAATATATTAGGAGTTTAAACTCCTCTTTTATTATTCCAAACTCTTATATGTAATCTATCACAATATTTATATCCATTTTCAATGGCCATATTTATTACATCTTCACAATTTTTATTTATTTCATCAGCTGTATCACCTAGTGGCATTAAATAAACTTCACATTTTGGAATACCATTTAAAATATCTTTTATTTCATTTTTTGCATTATTTAAAAAATCTTTTCCAATTACAAATTTTAAATAAGAATCATTTGAATTAGTAAGAATTTTTGTTAATGTTTCTTTATTTATTCTTTTTTTTAAAGGTTCTAATGAATTACTTAATTTTACGCTCATAGAAAAAAGAATATTTCTTTGGTAGTCATATTCAAAGTTTAAGTTTAAAGAAGCATTTGTTTCAATAGTAACTTTATGACCTTCATTTATATAATGCTTAATTAATTTCTGAAATTCTTCTTTATTCCAATATAGTAGTGGCTCTCCACCAGTTATTACAATATCTATTTTGTAATTATAAGGGAATTTATTTATTAATTTATTTACTTCTTTAACTATTTCTTCATAAGTTTTATATTTTGTCCATGTATCTTTAAATTCTGTATCAACGGCAAAATACGAATCACAAGCACATTTTTTTATACCACTTGGAGTTTCATATTCAACAGCAAATCCTTCACATTTAAAATTACATTTTCCAAATCTTATAAAAATTGAAGGTGTACCTACTAATTTACCTTCACCTTGGATTGTAGGTCCAAAAATCTCATTTATTTCAAGCATAAAATGTACTTTTACTTTTTGGAGTTTCTAAAAATTCTACATGAGAAACTTTTATTCCTAATTTTTCCATTTTATTTTGAACAATATTTAAAAACCATGCGGATAAATTTTCACTCGTAGGAACAAAATTTACTATTACATAACCTTCATAAAGTTCTTTTATATGCGATTCTAGATTTTGGAATTTTGTTAAATTTACTAAATAATAATTTTCATCATATTTAATTAATTCATTTTTGTCTATGTGTGGAAGCAAAGTTGAAAATAAAGGATCATTTATATCTAAAATAAATTTATGATCTAATACATCATCTAAAAAAGCTTTAAACCAATTTAGATGTTTAAAATCTGTAACCATTCCATCATTAAGTTTTGTTGCTTCAAGATATACTAAAATTTTTCCTTGATGTCCATGTAAATGTCTACATTTTAAACATCCATCTAACGAAAATTCTACATCTAATGTTTGAGACCAAACTCTGTGTCCATAACAAAAATCAAACTCTTTTGATATTTTCCACATCATTATAAATTTACCTTATAAGTAATAGGATCAATTTGATTTGCTAAGTTAAATCCATTTAATCTTAATCTACAAGAATCACAAACCCCACAGGCTTCATCTTCTTCTTTATAACATGACCAAGTATGAATTAATGGAACATTTAATTTCAAAGCTTCTTCAACAATTTGCGCTTTTGATAAATGAACTAATGGAGTTTTTATTTCGATTGAAGTTTCTTCTCTTGTTCCTTGATTTATTGCTTTTGAAATATCATTTATAAACTCTTCTGTACAATCTGGATATCCTGAACTATCTTCTTGTACAACACCAATATACATTGCTGTTGCTTTTTCTTTTTCTGCAATTGCAGCTGTAATTGAAAGAAAAATTCCATTCCTAAATGGAACGTAAGTTATAGGAACACCTGCTTCTAATCCATTTGTGGGAACATCTATAGATTTATCAGTTAAGGCACTTGCACCAATTTGAGTGAAAAATGGAATATCAATTTCATATTTTTCTAAAATTCCCAAATCATCACAAATATCTCTAAAAGCTTTTAATTCTCTATTTTGTGTTCTTTGTCCATAATTAAAATGAACAGCAATTATTTCATATCCATCTTTTTTAGCAATATAAGAAGCAAGAGTTGAATCCATACCTCCACTTAAAATACAAATTGCTTTTTTAGTTGTTTTGTTATTCATATGTTAAAAAATCCTTTTTATTATCCGTAAAAAATTTCCAATTTATTGGTAATATTTTAATAATGCTATTTTTATTTATTTTTTCAACGTCATCGTTTATTACAATGATTGAATTTGAAGTGCTTAATGTAGAAACCATACCTGGCGATCTTTTTTGTGATATATTAAAATATTCACCATCAAAAAAACCTGGTAAAACAGTAATTCTTCCTTTTTTAGTTTTAAAATCTTCTGCCATTTTAGCAAAAATAAAATTATGATAAATATTTTTTGAACCTAAAAGTTTTTGAATAATTAATTTTCCAAATAATTCAAAAATTAAAGCAGAAGCCAATGGATTACCCGGTAGATTTAGAATGTAAGAGTTTTTTATTTTGCCAAAAACTGTTGGTTTGCCAGGTTTTATTTTTATACCATCAAAAATAGTTTCAAAATCTAGTTCTTTAAATGCTTCTTTTGTAAAATCTGCATCTCCTACTGAAACTCCACCAGAAGTTATAATTAAATCTGCATCTAACGAATTTGTTATTAATTCTTTTATTGCTTTAATTGTATCTTTTGCTTGTCCTATAAATGTAACATCACAACCTAACTCTTTTGCTCTTGCTATAAAAGTTGGAGTATTTGAATTGTAAATCTGATAATCTTCTATTTTTTCATAATGAAGTTTTAATTCTTCACCACTAGAAAAAACAATAATTTTAGGTTTTTGATAAACTTTTATATGAGAAATTCCTTGACTTGCAAGAAGAGTTATTTTAGAAAAATTTATTTCTTCACCTTCTTCTATCAAAATTTCATCTTTTTTAATATCTTCTCCAATATATCTAATATGTTGAAATTCTTTTATATTTTGTAAAATTTTTATTTTATTGTTGGGCAATTCTTCCACATCTTCTTTTGGAATAATAGCCGTTGTATTTTCAGGAATTTTTGCTCCTGTCATTATTTTTATACAAGTGTTTTTTTCTATCAAAGTATTGTTGTTATCACCTGCAAAAATAGTATCAATTATTTCTAATTCTTCTTTTTTCTCTTCATAAATAATTGCATAACCGTCCATTGCTGAATTATTATATTTTGGTAAAAAACTTGTCGCGATTATCTGGCTAGCACAAATTCTTGATAAACAATTTTCAATAGGTAAAATTTCATATTTCAAAATTGTTTTGATATTTGAAATTAGTTCTAATGTATTTTGTACTTCTATAGCCATATTTATCCTTTTTAGTTAAAATAAAAACTTATGACAAGTTAGATATAATACCAAAATTTTTTAAAAGTGAGATAAACAAATATGGAATTAATGCAAAGCGCAATTCAAAGCCATGTATATTCAATATATTTTTTTTTAGCAATTATGTTATTTAATTTATATTCAGTTACAAGAGAGAAAAATTTCATAATTTTAGCAAAAAGACTAAAATTTATGACACCTTTATATCATCTAACAAATGCTATAGTTATTTATACGGGAACAATAGTTGCTTTTTATGCACAAACTTTTAGTTTTACAATTGCTTTAATGATTCCTACATCAATTTTTTTATTGGTAATTGAAATAAAGAGATATAAAAAGATGAGAGTTATTAAACATGATCAAATTGAACTTCAAAATGATTTTTATAAATATGCAAAAAAAATTTATACAATTGAAATTTCATTATTAATTGCTGTTTATATTATAAGTAAGGTGTTTTAATGCAATTCACTTATGATGAATTTTGTGGTGGGAATATTTTAGAAATAAAAGATGAAGTTTATAATTATTTAATAAAAGCAAGACGTCATAAGATTGATGATGAGATATATTTTAGAAATTTGAAAGATGAAAATATATATTTGTACAAGATTGTTTTAATTGATAAAAAAAAGGCAGTTTTAAATTTAATTTTTAGTGAAAAAAAAGTTTTAATAAATCAAAAAAAGTTACATCTTGGTTGGTGTGTTATTGATCCAAAAACTATTGAAAAATATATACCTTCATTAAATGAATTAGGAGTTGATAAAATTACTTTTATATATAGTGATTTTTCTCAAAAAAATTTTAAAATTAATATTGAAAAATTAGAAAAAATTCTTATAAATTCTTCTTCTCAATGTGGTCGTTCAGATATTATAAAACTTGATATTTGTAAAAATTTAGATGAATTTTTAAAGAACAATAAAAATATATATTTTCTAGATTTTTCTAATAAATTAATTGATGAAAAAAAAGATGAAATAAAAACATTGGTTATTGGTTGTGAGGGTGGTTTTTCTAAAAACGAAAGAGAAAAATTTAATATAGATTATGTTGTTGGATTTGAATCAAATTTGATATTAAGAAGTGAAACAGCAATAATTGCAGCTACTTCCAAAATAATTTTATAAATAAAGAAGAAGATAAACTTTATGTTTATCTTCCTAAGCTTTTTACCAATTTCTTACAATTGAGTGACAGCTTGAACATGCATTTAACATATCTGAATAAGAATTTGTAGCATTTATAAATGCTTTATTTTCAATGTTAGCTTCTAAGCCAGCAATATCTAAAGCTATTCTTTTTGAAGCATTTTCTGCAACATTTACCATATGTTTTTTATTTTCAGGTAAATATTCAGTAATTATTTTTTTATCTGAAAAAAGAGCATTTCCTTCTTTTACAAGTTTAGTTCCTTCTTTTACTAATTCAAGATTATTATTTAAAAAACCTTGTTGAATTTGAGTCATACCTTTTTCCATAATCGACATAGATTTTTGCATAACATCATTTGCACTTAATGATACAAATGCTAAAGATGAAGCAAGTAATATTTTTATTAATTTCATTTATTTTCTCCTAATTATAAAGAAAAGTTCTTAATGAACTTCTCTCCATTTACTTGCTTTCCATAAGAATGCAAAGATTGCAAAAATTACAAGATAGATTAAGAATTTAGGTCCTAATTCTTCTCTTTGAGCTTTTTTACTATCACCAACTTCTTCTAAATATGCAACAACTTGAGCTTGAGATTCTTCTGTTAATCCAACTCTAGGCATTGCTGTACCTTCTAGAAGTTTTTGTGGATCATTAACAAATGTTTCTAAATAGTGATGACCTCTACTTCTAATCATTTGTGATAAATCAGGAGGTAATTTACCCATGTAATGTTTAATATTATCATTTGGAGTAAATGCAGCCATTGATCCACCTTTCATATCAGCATATTTGATAGAGTGACATCTTTGACAAGCATTCGTAAATACTTCTTTATTTGTCATTTCTTTTGGTGCAATCGATTGTAAATAAGCTACCATATCTGCAATTTCTTGTGGTTGCATCCAGTTGAATTGAGGCATTGGATGAACTTTTCCATCAACAAATTTATGAGCTGTTTTTGATGCTTTTGCTGGATCTTTAATAAATGCAGCTAAATAATCAGCATTATAAAGTTTTCCTGCACTTCCTAAATCAGGAGGAGTTACACCATAAGCTGCAGATGAACTTGCATTATCCATAACTTGTGGAAAACCTTTTGATTCAATTGAGTGACAAGCAGTACAATTTGAAGTAACTAGAACTTCTCCATTTGCAACATTACCTTGTAAACCTTTAACATCAGCTACATCTTCTTTTGTATCAGAAAACGTAAAATCTGCAGGAGCAACATGAGGATGCATAACTGAATGAGCATATGGCTCAACTCCCCAGTAAGTAATAAGTGTTAAAACTACTACTACTGCTAGTATTTTTAATTCTCTCATAGTGAACCCCTTTTCTTAGCATCAATTTTACTGATAATTGGTAATATAATAAATAATAAGATAAATGAAACTGCTGCAAAGAATCCTACCCATGCATTTGTACCTGTTGGAGGTAATTTTCCATAAACAGTTAATACAATTAAGTCAACCATTAATAACCAGAACCAAACGAAGAAAGCTGGTCTTTTATGTGCTGGTAAAATTTTTGGATCTCTATCTAACCAAGGTAATAATAAGAAAATAACATTTGCAAAAGCAAAGGCGATTAATCCAATATCAAATGCTTTAAATCCTGCAATATCAAAGAAGAAACCTCTTAATACTTCATATGACCATAAAAAATACCACTCTGGATAAATATGAGCAGGTGTAACCATGTTATCTGCTGGATCAAAGTTTACTGGATCCATTGCAAAGTTATAATGGAAGAATACTAAGTAAAAATAGAAAATTAAGAAAATTCCTAGAACTGCTAAATCTTTAGAGATAAATATTGGCCAGAAAGGAATAACTTTTGATTCTTTTTTATTTCCAGATAAATATTTTTCAGCTTCAGCATCAAAATCAAATTCATCAGAAGATTGGTTGTTAACGTGAGGAATTCTTAACGTATAGAAGTGTAAACCAATAATTCCCATAATAGTAATTGGTAATAAGAATACGTGTAACATAAAGAATCTTGTTAATGTAGCATCAGCAACGTTAAAGTCACCTCTAATCCAAACAACAAGTGCATCTCCAATAACAGGAACTCCACCAAATAAGTTAGTAATAACCATTGCAGCCCAGTAAGACATTTGTCCCCAAGGTAACATATATCCAGAGAATCCAGCAGCTGAGAATGTCATAAATAATAACATACCAGAAATCCAAATCATTTCTCTACCTTGTTTGTAAGAACCATAATAGATTCCTGTAAACATGTGAATATAAATAATTAAGAATACAACAGAAGCTGCAACACCATGCATATGTCTAAATAACCAACCAAATGCAACTTCTTGCATGATTGTATAATTTACAGAATCAAATGCTAAGTTAACATCTGGTTTGTAATACATCATTAAGAATAAACCTGAAATTACTAAAATACCAAAAGTTGTAGCTAGTAATACTCCCATCGCCCATAAGAAGTTAATATCTTTTGGAATCCAATATTCAGTCATCATAACTTTGTTGAATGTAGTTAGATTTAATCTTTGGTCTAACCATTCTCCAACAGAGTTAGCTTTTTCAAATTTTGCCATTCATAACTCCTTATGCTTTCAATGTTTCAGCAATTTTTTTATATTCAGGTCCTTCTTCTCCTAAAACAATAGAAGTTCCATTAACACTAAATGGTGGTAAATCAAGTGGTCTTGGTGGTGGTCCAAATGTTTGTTTTGCACTTGAATTATATTCTCCTCCATGACATGCACATTTCCATGTATCTTTTTTCCATGCAGGAATACAACCTAAGTGAGTACATAACCCAATTGCAATGATAAATCTATCTTCTCCAATGTGTAAATCTCTAGTAGATTGTTCCATTTCAGCAGTTTTCTTTAATACAAATATAGGTTTCCCTCTCCATACAAAAGTTTCAGGTTCTCCAGCTTTTAGTGTAGTAAGATCAACAGTTGTAAATCCACCAGCTAATACGCTTGGAAGAGGATCCCATACTTGTTTCATACCAACAAGTGAGGCTGCACCACCTACTGCAGCAACTGCAGCAAATGAGTAACCAAGAAAATCTCGTCTATTTGTTTCTTTAGACATATTTGGCTTCCTTTTTTTTAATTTTAGAATTTGACTATTATATTACGGAATTACTTAAAATGTATTGATTTAAGTCATAACAGATGGTTTTTATAGTATTTTTTGTGAAAAAATTACACACTATTAAATAAGTGTTTTTGAGGATTTTTATTAGAAAATCTTATGATTTTCTAATAAAATTAACTATTTCAGATTCAATATTTTCTTTATTAATAACTAAAGAGTGATTGATTTTTGCATTAAATAAGTCTTTAATACTTTGAGGTAAATTTGCATTATATTTTGTAGAAATTTCTTCTAAAGCTTCTTTATCAGTATATTTAACAGAATTCTGATTTAATGCATTTAATACAGTTGGTGAGAATTTTGTCCATTCTGCAGTTGAATAAATAACTGTTTTTAAAGGTTTTTCTCTTAACTCATTATATGCTTTTATACAAGTCGCAGTGTGAGGATCCATTAGATATCCAGAGTCTAAAAACTCTTTTATTGTTCTTGTACCAAAAGTATCATCAGAATAAACAGCTGAGAAGTATTTTTTTAGTTCATTTGTTTCATTTTCACTCATTTTGAAGATTTTTTTCTCATTTAAGTCTTCCATTAACTCTTTAGTTCTATTTGCACCAAATAAAGAATAAATTACTCTTTCAATATTTGAAGATTTTAAAATATCCATTGCAGGAGATTTTGTCAGTTTAAGTTCTTTATCTCTAATATCATAAACACCTGTATTTATCCATTCTGTAAGTATATTGTTTTCATTTGAAGCTACTAAAAGTTTTTCGATAGGTAATCCCATTTCTAAAGCATAAAATGCTCCTAAAACATTTCCGAAGTTTCCACTTGGAACTACTAAATATATTTTTTCACCTAATGTAATTTCATCTTGTTTTAAAAGTTGAATATATGACCAGAAATGATAGATTATTTGGAATATTATTCTTCCAAAGTTTACTGAATTTGCAGCACTTAGTTTGATATTGTCTTTTTCTAATTCTTCTTTAAAAGTTTTTGAAGCAAGTAGATTTTTAAGTGCACTTTGGGCATCATCAAAGTTTCCTTTTATTCCTAAAACTTTTAAATTTTTTCCATCTTCACAAACCATTTGTAATCTTTGAACATCAGAAGTCCCACCATCTGGATATAAACAGACAACTTGAATGTTTTCCTTATTTTTAAAAGTATTAAGAGCAGCTGGCCCTGTGTCTCCTGAAGTTGCAGCAAGAATTAGATATTTTTCATCTCTTTTTTTTGCAATTGAAGAAAGAATTGAACCAAAAGGTTGTAAAGCCATATCTTTAAAAGCTCGAGTTGGTCCATGGTATTGCTCATGAACAAACAAATCTTTTTTTACTTTTATAACTGGACAAGGATTTTGTGGATTGTCAAAGTTATCATATAAATCTAAAGCTTTATTGATTTCATTCTCATCAATATCAATTTCAAAAGCTTTTAAAATATCATAAGCTAACTCTTTGTAGCTTTTATTTACGTGATTTTGAATAAAATTTTCTTCTAATTTAGGTAAATATTCAGGTACGTATAATCCACCAAAAGATGTACTTGGATTTAATATTGCTTCACTAAATGGTACTTTAATTGGTTTAATACCATCATTTCCTCTTGTTTCTATAAAATTCATAATGCCCCTTAATTTTCTAATAATTTTTCTAAATCTATACCATTATTAGGATTGTCTTTTCTAATAAATTGAGTTCCAATTCCATCACTTGTAAATAACTCTAATAAAATTGAGTGTTCAACTCTTCCATCAATAATGTGAGCTTTATTTACGCCATTGTGTATAGCATCAATACAAGAATCAACTTTTGGAATCATTCCACCAGCGATTGTTCCATCTTTTTTATAGTTTTCAACACTCTCTTTATGTAAAGTTTGAATTAATTTTCCTTCTTTATCTAAAACACCAATAGTGTCAGTTAAAAATAAAACTTTTTGAGCGCCAACAGCAACAGCAATTTCACAAGCTGCAACATCAGCATTTATATTAAATCCAGGATGATTTGGTTCAGCACTATCCGCAATTGGTGCTATTACTGGAATAAATCCTTCTTTTATAAGATTATTTATAAGTGTGCCATTTACTTTTGTGATTTCTCCTGTATAACCAAATCTTCCACCATCTTTTGGAATAGCATTTATAATACTAGAATCTTTTCCTGAAATTCCAATAGCTTTTGCTCCATGATGATTTAATAAAGAAGTGATATTTTTATTGATTTCTCCACTTAAAACCATTTCAACAACTCTCATACTATCTTCACATGTAACTCTATGTCCATCCACAAATGAAGAAGGGATATTTAATTTTGTTAAAAGTTCAGTTATCCTTGCTCCTCCACCATGAACAATAATAGGTTTTATTCCTAAAAGAGATAATAAAACTATATCTTCAGCAAATTTATCTTTTAAATCAGGACTTGTTTGTGCTGAGCCACCATATTTAATAACGATTGTTTTTCCGAAGAATTTTTTAATATATGGAATTGCATCAAGAAGAGTTTTAACTTTATAATGTTTATCTATTTTATCTATCATATATAATCCTAAAAGATTTTTAAAGCAAGATTATATCTAAAAGTATCTTATTAACTAAAATGAAATAGTTACTTTAGTATTATTCTTTTATGAAAAAATATTTAGCTTTAAAAGCCAGTGCAGGAAGTGGTAAAACATTTGCACTTACGGTTCGTTATATCACTTTGTTGTTACTTGGCGCAAAACCAAATGAAATTTTAACTCTGACATTTACAAACAAAGCTGCAAATGAAATGAGTGAAAGAATATATAAAACACTTCTTACTTTAGGTGATGATGAAGCATATTTAAATGCTATTATTGAACAATCAAATCTCTCAAAAGAAGAGATTTTAGGGAAAAAAGGTTTTTTAGTAAAATCATTTTCAAGTGCGAATTTATCAATATTTACTATTGATAAATTTGTAAATAAGATTTTAAGAGAGTTTTGTGGATATATTGGTATTTCAGATGATTTTGAAATAAAAGAAGATGATATTGAAACTCTTAGTTTAAAATTTTTAGAATCACTTGATTTAAAACAGTTTGAAACATTGATAGATTTTTCTCATTATGAAAAAAAGAAATTTAATTCACTTTTTGAACTTTTTAAAACACTTTTAGAAAAAAATGAAAAAATAAATATTTTAAATATTGATGCTAAATTAATAGATTTTCAAAAAGAGAAAGTTTTAGAAAATGCTTTTAAAATAAAAGAGTTTATTTTAAATTGTAGTGTTGCAAGCCCAAGTGCAAAAAAAGCTGTTGATTTTGAGAAATTTGATGATTTATTTGGACGAACTTGGCTTGAAAAAGATTGTTTAGCTGAATATTCATATTTTAAAAAATGCGCAAATGAAACAATTGAATCATATTTTATAGAGTTAAAAAAAGAGATAACAATATATTATAAAATAAGGGCAGGGTACAGTTTAAATAAACTATTTGAACTCTATTTAATGTTTAAAGATTTTAAATTTGAGTTTAACAAAAATAAAAACTATTTAGAATTTAATGATATTTCAAATTTAGTTTATGAATTATTATCAACAAAAATTGATAAAGATTTTTTATATTTTAGACTTGATTCAACATATTCACATATTTTGATGGATGAGTTTCAAGATACTTCACTTTTACAATATAAGATTTTAGAACCTTTAATAAAAGAGATACTTTCTGGTGACACGACAAAATTTAAAACATTTTTTTATGTTGGGGATACAAAACAATCTATTTATAGATTTAGAGGTGGGAAAAGAGAACTTTTTGATTATGTAGCAAATACAAATAAAGTTTTAGAAGTTGAAGTTTTAAATACAAATTATCGTTCATGTGAAAATATCATTTCATATGTAAATTCACTTTTTTTAAATCTTGTTAATTATGAATATTATGAACAAGAATCAGTTGCAAAAGATGGTTATGTTGAAGTTTTTGAAGATGAAGCATTAGATGAAGAAGAAAAATTTGTAAACATTGCAAAAAAGATTGAAGAGTTGATTAATTTGGGAGTTAATCCAAATGATATATCAATTCTAACTTATACAAATGATGATGTTTTATCTTTATATTATTATTTAAAACAGAAGTTTCCTGATATGAAAATATCAACTGAAATGACTTCAAAATTAATAAATCAACAAAATGTAAAAGCAGTTATTAATGCTATGAAATATCTTTATTTCAAAGAAGAAATTTATAAAGAGAATGTAAATGCACTTATTGGAAAAGAGATATTAAATGAATTGGATTTACAAATTGAATTGGAAGAAAAATCTGTTCAAGAAATTATAAAAGAGTTATCAAAAAAATTAAAAATCATAGATGAAAATGTTGTTAAATTAATTGAAGTGAGTTCACCTTTTAATAATATCGTAGATTTTGTTTATGAGATAGATAAATTAGATGCAAATATGGAAAATAGTGAATCAGTTGGACTTCAAATATTAACTATTTTTAAATCAAAAGGTTTAGAGTTTCATACTGTTATTTTACTTGATAGAATTAAAAGAAAAAATGTAGACAAATCTTCACTTTTATTTGAGTATGAAAATCTTGAACTAAAAAATATTTTTTACAAAATAAAAGGTTATGAAAATTTTGATAAAGATTATGAAAAAGCAATAGCAAAAGAAAAGGCACTTAGTCTTGAAGATGAAATAAATATTTTGTATGTTGCAATGACAAGAGCCAAAAATAATATGATTATATTTAAAAAAGTTAAATCTTCTGTTTTTGATATTTTAAATATGAATGTTTGTAAAATTGGAAAAATTAAAGAGAGCATTAATCTTGTAATAAATAAAGATGAAAAAAATATTGTTTCATATACTCCATTAGATTTAGGAACACAGGAAAAACAAATTTCAAAAGAAAAAGAGTTAGAAGTTGACCATTTACATGCAAAATATTTTGGATTGGCAACTCACTATTGTTTGGAAATGATGACAAAATTTGATGAAAATAATTTAGACTATTCTATGGATTTAGTTCAAACTAGATATTCAAACTATTTAAGTGAAGAAGATTTTTTTGATATAAAAAATAGATTGAGATATTTATTGAATGATTCAACTTTTAAATCTTTATTAGATAATTCAATGTTTATTTCAGAGCAATCTTTAATTTATAAAGAAGAGATAAAGATTATAGATTTACTTTTATTTAAAGAAGATTGTTTTTATATTATTGATTATAAAACAACAAAAGAAGAACTTGATGAACATAAAGTTCAAGTTTCATATTATAAAAAAGCTATAAAAGAGATATTTCAAACATCAAATGTGAAATCATATCTAGTTTATTTAAAACCTAGTGATTGTACTATTAAAGAAGTTTAAATAAAATATCGAATAGATGCAAAACCGTAGGCTTTTGTATTTTCTATTTTAGAGATTTGTTCTTCTGAAACTATTCCTCCAAGAGCAATTATCTTTATATCTTTATATAAGTTTGTTGCTTCTTCTAACTTTTCAATCCCTTTAGGTTCACCTTTATTTGGTGTATTAAAAATAGGAGAGAAAGTAATTGCATCTGCTTTTAATTTCATAGCCTTTTCAATCTCTAAAAAAGTGTGACAAGAGATAATTGTAAAAAGATTTTTTTCTTTTGCTTCTTTGATTTTATCAAATTGTTTTGAATTTAAATGAACTCCTGATGCACCTAGCTTTTTAGCCAATAAATAATTTGAATTTAGAAGTATTTTTTTTACATTAAATTTTTTACAAATTTCTATAAAGATTTTTGCCAATTCTTCAAAGTTTTTAGATTCTTTATCTCTAAAACAGGCAATATCAATTTTATGTTTAGTTAAAGCTTTTATCAAAGTTTTTTTAAATATTTTTATATCATTACTATAATATTGAGGGTCAGTTATAAGATATTTTTTCATTAGTCTTTCTATTTAAATATATAAAAAAAGGGAATAAGTAAAAACTTATTCCCTTTTCAAAATTTTTTATCAAAATTTTTAGTGTTCTTCGTGTTCCATCATAATAGAACCAGCAATATAAACATAAGTTAATATACTGAAAATAAACGCTTGTAAGAAACCAAACGCAGTTAATAAGAAGAACCCAGGAAGAGGTAATAACCAAGGTACTAACATTAAAAGTACCATTAAGAACATATCATCTCCTCTGATTGAACCAAAAAGTCTGAATGATAATGAAACAATTCTTGATAAGTGAGAAATAATTTCAATTGGGAACATTAATGGAGCTAATACAGGCATAGGTCCCATAAAATGTTTAAAGTAAGCAACGAAACCATTTTTCTTAATACCTAAATAGTTATAGTAAACAAATACTATTAAAGCTAAAGATAATGTAAAGTTAATATTTGAAGTTGGAGCTTCGAAACCAGGGATAACTCCAATCATATTACTAACAAAAATTACTAAAGCTAAAGAACCAATTAAAGGCATATAAGTTCTAGCGTTTTTTTCACCCATTGTATCAGTTCCCATTGCAACGATACCACCTACGAACGTTTCCATTACATTTTGAGATCCAGTTGGAACTAATTGTAACTTTCTAGTAGCTGCTCTTGAAATTAAGAAAATTATCCCAATAACTAGAACAAAGTGTGATAAGATTATCCACTCTTGCCCGTGCCCACCAATTGCACCCAAGAATGTAAACAGTCTTCCTTCCATTTTCTTCCTTTTTTTTTGTTTCTACATGTACTAAATTATGCGTGCATTATAGTATTTATTTTCTAAAATCTTTCTAAAGACAAAAAATTAACTTAAATTTGTTTATATCTGTAACCATTTTGTTTCAAATTTTCTCTAATCAGTTCTTGGTGCTCTTCACCTTTTGTTTCTAATGAAATAGTTACATGTGCTTCACCAAACTCCAGTTTTATAGAGTTTCTATCATAATCTATTTGAACAATATTTGCTGAACAAGTTGTAAAAATTTCAGTTAAATGCATCAATGCACCTGGTTTATCCATAAGTGTTACGATTAGATTCATTTTTCTAAATGATTTTACTAATCCTTTATCAATAATCAAAGATAACATCGTAACATCAATATTTCCACCACTTACAATTGCACATACTTTTTCATTTTCAATATTTACTTTATTATGCATAATTGCAGCAGTTGCAACAGCACCTGCACCTTCAACCATAAGTTTATGTTTTTCTAATAAAAATAAAATTGCATTTGCAGTTTCATTATCACTTACTTCTACAATTTCATCTACATATTCTAAAATGATTTCAAGTAATTTCGGTGTTACATCACGAACTGCAATTCCATCAGCGATTGTTCTAACACTTGAAGAATCTATAGGAAGTCTTGCTTCAAAAGAGTCTTTCATTCCTCTTGCTCCACTTGCAACTACACCTGTAATTTTTATATTTGGATTTATCGATTTTGCTGCAATGGCAATTCCAGAGATTAAACCTCCTCCTCCAATTGGTACAATAATATGGTCAATATCTTCAATTTTTTCTAAAATTTCTAAAGTTAATGTACCTTGTCCTGCAATAACGGCATCATCTGCAAATGGATGAATAAACTCTTTATTGTTTTCTTTTGCAAATTTTGTAGCAGCAGCGTACGCTTCATCAAAATTTTCGCCAGTTAAAACAACGTTTGCACCATAAGATTTAACTCCTGAAACTTTAGTAAGTGGAGTTGCCTCTGGCATAAAGATTGTTGCAACACATCCAAAATGTTGTGCTGCAAATGCTAATCCTTGTGCATGATTTCCTGCACTTGCTGCAACTACACCATTTTGTCTTTTTGTATCATCTAACATAGCAACTTTATTAAATGCACCTCTAATTTTAAAACTTCCTGTTATTTGAAGATTGTCTTCTTTTAGGTAAACTTCTGCATTTAAGTTTTTACTCAAAATTGGAGCTTTCATCAAAGGAGTTGTTAAAACTGTATTTGTTAATCTTTTTTTTGCTTCTTTTATATCATTTAATGTAATCATGGCTTCTTTTCTCATTTTTATAATTCTCGAATCTTATCTAAAAATATGTTTTATCATAATTAAGTTATAACAAAACATATTCTTATTATTACTAGAGCTTTTGCTCTAGTAATTTTTTTCTTTTACAATTTTTACTGCTTCAACCATATTTTTAAGGCTTTGTTTTACTTCTGGCCATTTTCTAGTTTTTAATCCACAATCAGGATTTATCCATAATTGTTCTTTTGGTAAAACTTCGATTAAAGCTTCAATTTGATTTACCATTTCTTGTACACTTGGAATTCTTGGACTATGAATATCATAAATTCCAGGACCAATTTCTTGTTTGTAAGCTACTTCTTTAAAGATTTTTAAAAGTCTATTTCCACTTCGTGCTGTTTCGATTGAAATAACATCAGCGTCCATTGCTTCAATAGTTTTTATAATGTCATTAAATTCACTATAACACATATGCGTATGAATTTGAGTATTTGCTTTTACACTACTAACACTTAGTTTAAAATTATCAACTGCCCAGTTTTCATAAGCTTTGATATTTTCTATTCTAAGTGGATAACCTTCTTTAAATGCAGCTTCATCAACTTGAATCATTTTTATTCCAGCATTTTGTAAATCATCAACCTCTTTGTTTATTGCAAGTGCGATTTGACGAGCTACTTCACTTCTTGGTAAATCATCTCTTACAAATGACCAGTTTAAAATAGTTACAGGTCCTGTTAACATTCCTTTCATAACTTTTTTAGTTTTACTTTGAGCATATTTTATCCACTCAACAGTCATAGGATTTTCTCTATTTACATCTCCATAAATTAAAGGTGGTTTTACACATCTACTTCCATATGATTGAACCCAAGCATTTTGAGTAAATGCAAAACCATCCATTAATTCTCCAAAATATTCAACCATGTCATTTCTTTCTGGTTCTCCATGTACTATTACATCAAGTCCAATTTCATCTTGGAAAGCTACGCAATCATCTATGTATTTTTTAATCTCAGCTTCATATTGTTCTTTTGAAATGGCATTTGCTTTATACTGTTTTCTATTTTCTCTAATCTCTGGAGTTTGAGGAAATGAACCAATAGTTGTAGTTGTTAAGAAATCATAGTTGAAAAATTCTCTTTGAACTTTGATTCTATCTTGAAATTTATCTACTCTTTCAAAGATTTTTAAATTTTTTAGTTCATCTTGAATTTTAATGTTGTGAATTTTTGAAGATATTTTTCTTTGACTATTATCTTCAATATTTCTTTTTATTGTTGATAACTCTTCTAAATTTAGTTTAAAATCAAAAAATTGTTTAGATACTAGAGATAACTCTTTTAATTTTTCATTTGCAAATGCTAACCAAGATTTTATCTCTTTATCTAATTTTTCTTCATAATTTAAAGTAAAAGGAACATGTAAAAGTGAGCAAGAAGTTCCAACTATGATATTTTCTTTATTTACAACTTTTGAAATTTTTTCAAGTAGTTCTACTTTATCTTGAAAATTACTTTTCCAAATATTTCTTCCATCTATTACTCCTGCAATTAAAACTTTATTTGAGTTTTTTATAACCTCTAAAGTTTCAAAGTTTTTACTTCCATGAATAAAGTCTAACCCTAAAGCCCAAATTGGAGTATTAACTAAAATTTTTGTAGCTTCATTTGAATGTTCAAAATATGTTGTTACTACTATTTTTATATTTGGTGCAACATTTGCTAGGGCATCATAAACAGGTTTGATTAAAGATAAAACTTTTGAATCTAAATCTTTTACAAATAGTGGTTCATCAAATTGAACAATAACTTCATCATTAAGTTTTGAAATTTCTAACAATAACTCTTTATAAATTTCAACTACATTATTTATATGTAAAAAAATATCACTATTATCTACACTTTTTGAAAGTCCTAAATATGTAATTGCACCAATTAAATTTATTTTTGTATTTATTCCTAACTCAAGTGCTTCTTGATATTCTTCAATTACTTTTTTACTATTTAATTTAAATTTTGTATCTTTAGAAATTTCAGGAACAATATAATGGTAGTTTGTATTAAACCATTTTGTCATTTCCATAGCTACACAAGAGTCATTTCCTCTTGCCATTGCAAAATATAGTTCTTCATCTTTTAAGTTTTCAAATCTTTTTGGAATGGCACCTAATAATATAGATGTATCTAACATATTGTCATAATATGAAAAGTCATTTGACGAGATAAAATCTATTTTTGCTTCTTTTTGATAATTCCAATGTCTTTTTCTCAAGCTTTCTGCTACAAATTTAACTTCATTGAAATCAGTTTGTTTTGACCAATATTTTTCTAAAACTTTTTTAAGTTCTCTTTTTTCTCCAATTCTTGGAAATCCTATTACATAATTTTTTTGCATAATTAATCCTTTTACAAATGGTTCCCATTTTAAAGGAACCAAATATATTTGTCTACTTTTTAACAAAATTTGTGAAAATTTTTAAAAGTAGCAAAACCTAAAAAGCTTTAAGAATAAAGCTTCTAACAGATGGTAGTAACTTTTGTAAAGTAAAATTAATTAAGTAATAGGAGGATGAACACCAGTTCTTCTAAAAGCAAAAAATGTGCAATAAAATGGACATCTAGGAATAAATTTAAATAAGCTTACTGCTAGTGCAGTTCTTCTTCTAAAAAAACAATCACAGTGACAAGGTTTTGAATTTAATAAAATTGGTAATGATAAATTTTCTTGTAAACTTGGAGGAGATTCTTCCTCTTCATCACAATCAGAAGATAGTAATAATTTTTTATTTAAATGATTTTTACAAGATGTAACTATACTTTGCAATTTGGGAGCAACAGCATAAGCTTGTATTGATGACAATGTGAAATATTTTTTCCCAAAACCATTTAGTAATTTCAAATAAAAATCCTCTATAAAAATAAGGAAGAAGTGTAAATCAATAATGCTTAATTGTAAATAAAAATAAATATGTTATTATTCCAATAAAAAAAGGTAGATTTTATTTTGAAATTTACATTTGTTACACTTTTCCCAAATTTAATTGAACCATATTTTCAAGATTCTATTTTAAAAAGAGCAGTTGAATCAAACTTTATATCTTATGAGTTTTATAATCCAAGAGATTTTACAACTAATAAACATAAAAAAGTTGATGATCAGATGGTAGGTGGAGGAGCAGGTATGCTTCTTTTTTGTCAACCATTATTTGATTGCTTGGATGAAATAAAAAAGAAAAATGAAGATGCTTATATTATATTTCCACTAGCAGCTGCAAAGCCATTTAGACAAAATGATGCAAAAAGATTAGCAAAGAAAAAAAATATAGTATTTGTAAGTGGAAGATATGAAGGAATTGATGAAAGAGTTATTGAAAAATATGCAAATGAAGTATTTAGTATAGGAGAATATATTTTAACAGGAGGAGAATTAGCTTCTACAGTAATGGCAGATGCAATTTCTAGAAATGTTGATAATGTACTTGGAAATGCTGATTCTTTAGAGGTTGAAAGTTATGAGAACAATATGCTTGAAGCACCTTCTTTTACAAAACCTGAAATTTTTCAAAATTTAAGTGTTGTTAAAGAATTTTTAAAGGGAAACCATAGTAAAATTGCCGACCTAAAAACCAATCTGGCTATTTGCAAAACAAAATACTTTAGACCAGGTTTAGTTACAAACAAAAAATTTAAATAAAAGTGTGATACCCCGCAAGTTGCAAATGCGGGCACTTTCGCCAAAGGGAAATACAATGAAAAATAGATACATTGCGAGCTTCGAAGCAGCGCAAATTGCAGAAAAACAAATTCCTCAATTCAAAGCAGGAGACACAGTTAAACTTGGTGTTGAAATTAAAGAAGGTGAGAAAAAAAGAATTCAGCTTTTTGAAGGTATTGTTATTGCTAGAAGTGGAAATGGTGTAGATTCTACTTTTACTGTTAGAAAAATTGGTGCAAATTCAATTGGTGTAGAAAGAATTTTCCCATTATATTCTGAGTCTTTAAAATCTTTTGATGTTGTAAGAAAAGGAAGAGTAAGAAGAGCTAAACTTCACTTCTTAAGAGGATTAAAAGGTAAAGCTGCAAGAATTAAAGAGCTAAAAAAATAGTAAATTAAGGCATAGCCTTAATTTTAATTTTATGTCTCAAATTTTAATTCATACAACATCAATAATCGAAGCAAAACCGATTATTGATTTTTTTAATTTACAAAAATTAGAAAATTCTAACAAAAATGAAATATACTCCAATGATGATATTTTACTTATAATATCTGGAGTAAGTAAAGATTTAATAGTTAAGTCTTTAGATTATATTTTTAAAAATTATTCTATATCAAAAGCATTTGATTTAAGTATAGCTTCATGTAGTGATGGAAGTATTGCTTTAGGAACTCTATTTTGTACAAATAGATTCATTGGAGGCTTGAATTTTGCAAATGTTACAACTGTCGAACAGTCCCTTGAAACTGATGAAAATTTAGATACTTTACTTGTTGATAAGCAAGCTTTATTTTTTTCTCAAATATGTAAAGAAAATATAAAAGATTTTTATATTTTAAAAATAGTATCTGACTATTTTGATGAAGTTGAACCTACAAATGAAAAAATCTTTGAACTTATAAATAACTCTATATTAAAGTGGAAGAACTTAATCTAAAGGAAACCTTTGTTAGAAAATATAATAAATTTTATTGTTGAAACAGTTGGTAGTTTAGGATATGCTGGTATCTTTATAATGATGTTTTTAGAAAGTTCATTTTTTCCTTTTCCATCAGAAGTTGTTATGATTCCTGCTGGGTATTTAGTATTTAAAGGTGAAATGAATATTTATCTTGTAATTCTTTTTGGAATACTTGGTTCTTTATTTGGTGCATTATTTAACTACTATTTAGCAATAAAATTTGGAAGAAAAGTTTTAATAAAATATGGGAAATATTTTTTTATAAAAGAAGAAACTATTATAAAAATGGAAGAGTTTTTTAAGTCTCATGGTCATATTTCAACTTTCTCAGGAAGATTGATTCCTGGTGTAAGACAATATATCTCTTTCCCTGCTGGATTAGCAAAGATGAATTTATTAGTTTTTTGTATTTATACAAGTTTAGGAGCTGGGATTTGGGTTATAATTTTAACTTTTTTAGGATATTTTTTAGGAAATAATGAAGTTTTAATCAAAGAATATCTTCATACAATTATCATAGTTATTTTGATTCTTTTAGCTATGTTAGGCTTTTTTTACTATAAAAATATAAATAAAAAAAAGAAAATATAAATAAAATGTATAAAAAAATATTAAATTTCTGTTTAATTTTTTTAGTATTTATTTATATAATTTTTGAAGAATTAATTTGGGAAAAATTTGCAAAACCTATCATTTTGTTTATATCTGAATTACAAATTTCTAAGAATTTAACTCCCAAAATTTTAAGTTTAAATCCTTATATAATTTTATTAATCTTTATTATTCCTTTTATTCTTGTGGAATTGTTAGGGGTTTATGCTGGAATTATTTTTATTTCAGGACATGTGATTTTTGGAATCTTTTTGTATCTTTTAAAGATTCCTATTGCCGCACTTATTTTTTGGTTTTTTAATGTAACAAAAGAAAAATTATTGGAATTTACTTGGTTTAGTTTTATTTATGAAAAATTGATTTTTTTGATAAATAAAATAAAAATGTCAAAAGCATATTTATTAATAAAAGAAAAAACAATAATTCTAAAAAAAGAGTTGAAAGAGGAAATTTTTATATCTAAAAACAGGTTAAAAGAAAAAATAGTAAGAATTTATAGATTATTAAAGAATAAATTTAAGTTATAAAATAAGAGAAAATCTCTTATTCTATAAACAACTTTTTATAAGTTTTATACCTTTTTCAATTTGTTCAAAATTTGAGTGAGTATAGTTAAATCTAATTTCTGGATTAGGTACTTTATCTATATAAAATTGATTTCCTGGAACAAAAACAACTTTTTTCTTTAAGCATTCTTGAACTAATGCAAATGTATCAATTCCTTCTTCAAAACTTCCATATAAAAACATTCCACCTTTTGGTTTTTGATGTTTAAATTCAGGCATAATTTTATTTAATTGTTCTGAAAAATAGTTTGCTTTTTTTGCATAATCATCTCTAATTTCTTGAAGATGTCTTTCATATTTTTCTTCATCTTTTAAGTATTCAGCTAAGATATATTGAGAAATACCACAAGAGTGTAAATCTATGCTCTCTTTTATAATCATTAATGATTTTAATAATTCCTCATCTGCTCTAATCCAACCGATTCTTAAACTTGGAACTAAAGTTTTTGAAAAACTTCCTAAATGGAAAGAATTTTTTGGTAATTTTGAACTTATAGCTATATTTTTTTTATCAAAAAATAGCTCACTATATGGACTATCTTCTATTAAAATTCCATCATATTTTTTTACAATTTTTGCAATTTCTTCTCTTTTTTCATCACAATATGTTGTAGCTGATGGATTTTGAAAATCTGGAATTAAATATGCTAATTTTGTTTCTTTAAAACTTTTTTCAAATTCTTCTACATTTATCCCATCATCTTCAAGTTTAACCCCAAACATATTTAAATGATTTAATCTAAATATATTCATTGCACCTAAATATGAAGGTTCTTCAATAGTAATATCTTTATTTTCAAAGAATTTTGCAAGAATATACATAGCTTGCTGACTTCCTGTTGTTATTAAAATATTATCTTTTGTTGTAGGAAATCCTTCTTTTGTGTATCGTGATGCTATTTGCTCTCTTAATTCATTAATTCCATTGCTAATCCCATATTGATAAATTTTTGGATTATCTAAGGCTGTTAAAGTTGCAACTTTTAAATCATCTCTTGGAAATAGTTTTTCACTTGGAAGTCCACCTGCAAATGAAATAGTCTCTTCATCAATTGCTTCAAGGATTTCTCTAATAAATGATCTTTTCATAAATCTCCTTTTTATTTGTGAAAGAATACACGAATTTGATATTTTATTCTTTACATAAAATGCTTTTATTATTATCTATTTTTGCTAATTTTATGTACTTTTGTTGCTATAATATTATTATGAAAAAAGAGACATATGAAAAACGAGCAAGAATTGCAAATGATGTTATGAATTATATATACAAATATATAGATACTAATATTAATATTGATGAATTAAGTGTGGAATTAAACATAAGTAAATTTCATCTTCATCGAATATTTAAAGAAGAGTTTGGTAAAAATATTTATGAAAGTATAAAAGCAATTAGACTTGAAAAAGCTGCAAATTTACTTATAACAAATAAATATTCAACAATTACAGATATTGCTAAAATGACAGGTTATAGCTCTCAAACTTCATTTTTAAGAGCTTTTAAAGAAAGATTTTTGATGACACCTAAAATGTGGAAAAATGGTGGTTATAAAGAGTATTCAAATAAAATAGTTGAAAAAATATCATCAAATAATGAAACAATAGATTTTTCAAAAATAGAACCAAGTATAGTGAAAATGCCTGAAATTAAAGGTTACTATATAAGACATAAAGGATATGATAGAACAATTAAAAAAACATGGCAAAAATTACAAACTTGGATTTATACAAATGATATAAAAGAGTATAAACAAATGGCTCTGCATCATGATAATCCAATTATTACTCCACTTGAAGATTGTCAGTATATTGCAATAGCTGCAATTGAAAATGAACAAGAGTATTTAAAAGATTTGTCTCTTCCAACTTTGATAATCCCAAAAGGAATATATGCAAAATTTTCATTAACTGGAAAATATGGAGATGTAATAAAACTTATTCAATGGGTATATCATACTTGGTTGATAGATAGTGGATACGAAACAACACCAAGTCCTTCATATACAATTTACCAAAAAAATCATTTTTTAAGTTTAGATGAAGAGTTTATTTTGGATTATTACTTACCTATTCGATATGTTTAAGAATTTAATTTCAGCAACTAAAGTTGCTAAGATTATTAAAATTGCTCCAAAAAATTGAGTAATAGTTAAAATTTCATTTGCTGTTAAATAAGCAAATATAGCTGCACTAACTGGTTCCATTGTAAAAATAATTGCTGTTTTTGTTGCAGTTGTAAATTGTTGCATATATGTTTGGATTAAAAAAGCGTAAACAGTTGCAAAAATTGCAGTTATTATTACAGCTTTGAAAAAAGCAAAATCATAAGGTATATTAAAAGTTACGTTATCAAGAAAAAGTGAAAATATTAAAGATAGAATTGATACTGTGATTAATTGAAATAAAACCAATAAAAATACATTTACCTCTTTTGAAAATTTTCCAGTGAAAATTATTTGAAGAGCAAATAAAACTGCACAAATGAGTGTTAGAAATTCACCTTTTTCAAAACTTAGAGAGCCTGACATTGTAAGTAAATAAAGTCCAATAACTGCAATAAATGTTGCAATTAGAACATTTGATTTAATTTTATCTTTAAAAAATAGAAAAGTTAAAAAAGGTACAAATATTACATTAAGTCCTGTAATAAACGCAACAATTGAGCTTGGAGTGTAAGTTAAACCAAATGTTTGGGTAGCAAAAGCACTAAAAAGAAAAATACCAAGGATTATTCCATAAAAAACAGTTTTAAGATTAATTTTTTTTAAAAATTTATAAGATATAAAGAACATAATAATTGTAGCTAATGAAAATCTAAAAAATAAAAAAGAGTACACAGGAGTTGTATTGATAGCATCTTGAACCATCAAAAAGGTTACTCCCCATGCAATTGCAACAGATAATAATAATAAGTCAGCTTTAAGTTCTTTTGCTTTTGATAACAAAATCTATCTCCCAAAATAAAAGTGGGATTATAGACTTTAAAAGTTTAAATTATCTATAAATTGTATAATTATTATATAAAAGTTATATCTATATTTTACTTTTAGTTTAGTATCATTACTTCTTAGCAAATAAAAAAAGAGGTTTAATGCTTGAAAATATAATTTCAATGTCAAAAATCAACAAATTTTATGACAAATTTCATGTTTTAAAAAATATTGATTTTAGTGTAAAAAAAGGTGAAATAGTTGTAATTTGTGGACCAAGTGGTTCAGGAAAATCCACACTTATTAGGTGTATTAATGGTTTAGAAGATATTGATGATGGAACAATATTAGTAGATAATATTGATATTCATAAAAGCAAAAAAAATCTTCAAATGATTAGAAGTGAAGTAGGTATGGTTTTTCAACATTTTAATCTATTCCCCCATCTAACAATTTTAGAAAATATTATTCTAGCTCCTACTTTAGTAAAGAAAACAAAAAAAAGCGAAGCTTCTGAAATTGCAATGGAATTACTAAAAAAAGTAAAGCTAGAGCATAAAGCGAATTCTTATCCAAATGATTTAAGTGGTGGACAAAAACAAAGAGTTGCAATAGCAAGAAGTTTAGCCATGAAACCAAAAATCATACTTTTTGATGAACCAACAAGCGCATTGGATCCAGAAACAATAGGTGATGTTTTATCTGTTATGAAAGATTTAGCACGTGAAAATTTCACAATAGTTTGTGTAACTCATGAGATGGGATTTGCAAAAGAAGTAGGTGATAGAATAGTATTTATGGATCATGGAGTAATTATAGAACAAAGCTCTCCTGAAGAGTTTTTTAATAATCCAAAAAGTGAAAGAGCAAAAAAATTTCTAAATGAAATTTTAACTCATTAATTAAATATATAAATAACAAGGAGATATTATGAAAAAGTTTATTTTAGGCTTAGTTGTTCTTGCAACGATAAATGGAATTGCTGCTGATATTAAATTATGGCAAAACTCAACACTTAATAAAATTGTTCAAAGAGGTGAATTACAAGTGTGTATGGAACCAGGTTATGTACCTTTTGAAATGACTGATAAAAAAGGAAATATAATTGGTTATGATGTAGATATGGCAAGACAAATGTCAAAAGATATGGGTGTAAAATTAAAACTTGTTCCTACAGCTTGGGATGGTATTATTGCTGCACTTATAACGGAAAAATGTGATATTATTATGTCTGGTATGACAATAACTCAACAAAGAAATATGACAGTAAATTTCTCTGATCCTTATATTGTTGTTGGTCAAACAGTAATGATGAGAAAAGATTTAGAGGGTAAAATAAAAAGTGCTGCTGATTTAGATAAACCAGAATATACAATTGTTACAAAACTTGGAGTTACTGGAGAAATTGCAACTAAAAAATTCTTTAAAAAAGCAAAAATTGTAACTTTTGAAACTGAAGTAGATGCAGCAGCTGAGGTTTTAAATGGAAAAGCAGAAGCAATGGTTTATGATCAACCTTATAATGCAATATTTATGAGTGATAAAGGAAAAGATAAATTAATTCATTTAGATACTCCATTAACTTATGAACCATTAGGTTTTGCAGTTCGAAAAGGTGACCCAGATTTTATTAATTGGTTAAATAACTTTTTAAGACAAATGAAAGAGGATAAAGTTATAGGATTTTCTGATGAACTATATCAAAAATGGTTAGTGGATACTAACTGGTTAAATAGAGTTCAATAATATATGGCAAAAAGAAATCAAACACTAGCACAAAATAAGAATGTAGGGCATTTAATAGCTCTACTTTTTTATGTTGTAATTGGATATCTTTTATATTTAGCAGCAGCAAATATGAATTATGTTTGGAAGTGGAACACTATTCCAAGTTATTTTTTATATGATGAAACAAAAAATGTAGAATCACCTGCAAATGGTATTTTAGAAAAAGTTGATAATATTTATTATGTGAAGTCAAAAGATGAACAAATAAAACTGAATATGGATGATAGTTTTAAAATTTCATATAAAGTTGGTGAAGAAGTTTATGAAGGTGATAATATTGCTTCAAAAACTTCTAAAAAAATTGGACCAGTTTTAAATGGACTTTGGGTAACTTTAAAAATATCATTTTTCGCAGCAATTTTAACTTTTTTTATAGGAATAATTGTTGCTTTAATGAAACTATCTTCTTATCAATTTTTAAAAGATATAGCTACAGTTTATATCACAATTGTAAGGGGAACACCTCTTTTAGTTCAAATATTTTTATTTTATTTTATAGTTGCAAATATTTTTGAACTTGATAGATTTGTAGCTGGTGTTTTAGCTCTTGGAATATTTTTTGGAGCTTATATGGCTGAGATTTTAAGAGGTGCAATCCAATCAATAGATAAAGGACAACTTGAAGCTGCAAATTCTTTAGGAATTTCAAAAATTCAAGCTATGAGATATATTATTTTACCTCAAGCTTTTAAAAGAGCATTGCCAACACTTGTGGGTGAGATGATAGCACTTGTAAAAGATTCTTCACTTGTTTCAGTTATTTCAATTACAGATTTAACAAAAGTTGGAAAAGAAATAGTTGCAAATACTTTCTCTCCATTTGAAACTTGGATTGTTGTTGCATTAGTTTATTTATCAATTACTTCAATATTAAGTTTTATTGGTCATAGAATCGAAAAACGAATGGCTCTAAAAGGTGGATTAAGCTAGATGGATAGCTTAGTCTTAGCCACTTTTTTACAACAAACAATCACATTCTTTGCTATTTTAGACCCTATAGGAATAAGTGCAATTGCTTTATCTATTTTAGATACAAATATAACAAAAACTCAAATTTCTACAATTGCATTTAAAGCAACAATTACTATTTTAATAGCATTTTTTATAGTTTTGATAAGTGGAGATTTAGTATTAAAATTATTTAGTATAGATGAAAACTCTTTAAAAGTTATGGGTGGGATTATTTTGCTTTTGATGGCGATTTCAATGGTAAATGGGAAAGCAACAGAAAGTAAAAATAAAAAAGAACCAAATAGTAAAAATGATGAAGAGTTAGCTGTAATTCCTATAGGAATTCCTATAGCATTCGGGACAGGATTATTTACAACTATAATAATTTTTAAACATCAAGCGCAAACAACTTTAGATTTATTTTCTATTTCACTTGCTTTTTGTATAAATGCATTTATTTTTTATTTAATTTTAAAGAACTCAATTTATATAAAAAAATATTTTGGTCAAACAGGTCAAAATATTATTACAAAACTTATGGGATTAATAGTTGGAGCAATAGCAGTGCAATTTATTGTTGGTGGAATAGTTAATTTAAGCAAAGTTTATTTGAATGTTTGAAATATTTTTAAAAGGTTTTATTGTAACTATATCTTTAATAGTTGCAATAGGTGCACAAAATGCTTATATATTAAAGCTTGGCTTACTTAGACAATATGTTTTAGTTTCTATTACAATTTGTATTTTATCAGATTTTTTATTGATTACTTTAGGTGTTTTAGGTTTAGGTTTTTTTATTAAAGGTAATCAACTGCTTATAAACTCTATTGCAATTTTTGGGATAATATTTTTAACTTTTTATGCAATTTTATCTTTTAAATCAGCTTTAAAAAATGAGAGTATGAAAATTGATGATAAGATAAAAACAAATCCTTTCAAAAAAGTAATTGGAATGGTTTTAGTATTTACTTATTTAAATCCTCATACTTACCTTGATACAGTGTTATTAATTGGGGGAATTGGTGCAAATATTGAAGATAGTTTAAAAATCTTTTTTTTATTAGGTGCAGTTAGTGCATCTGCAACTTGGTTTGTTCTTCTAGGATTTGGTGCAAGAGCATTAATTCCTTTATTTAAAAAGCCTATTACTTGGAAAATACTTGATATTTCAATTGGTTTTTTAATGCTTTTTATTGCCTATTCTTTAATTGATTTAATCATATTTTAGTTATTATTTTAAAATGTTAAATACAAGTTTAGAAAGAATAGGGTGTTTTGACACCGTACTTGATCCATATAATGGAATCACAATAGAATCAAAAGATTTACCATCAACTAAAGAAGAGTTTGAAATAAATTTAAACTTTTTAATAAATGAAGTTGAAAATAAAAGAAATCTAATTTGGATATATATAGATATTAAAAAATCAGATTTTATTCCAATTTGTACACAAAGAGGTTTTATTTTTCACTCTTGTGATGAAGATTATGTGTTGGTTGTAAAAAGATTAAAAGAATATGCAGTCATTCCAACTTGTGCAAATCATACTTTAGGAGTTGGTGCAGTTGTAATAAATGAAAATAATGAACTTCTAGTAATAAAAGAAAAAATTTCAAATATTGGATATAAACTTCCAGGTGGTCACATAGATAATGGTGAAATGATTTCAACTGCTGTTGTAAGAGAAGTTTTTGAAGAGACAGGTATAGAAGTTGAATTTGAGTCTATTATATCTTTAGGGCATTTTTTCCCTCATCAATTTCACAAGTCAAACTTATATGTTTTATGTACTGCAAATCCTAAAACTTATGAAATAAATATTCAAGATACTCATGAAATAATAGATGCAAAATGGGTAGATGTAAATAAATATTTAGAAGATGAAACTGTACTTAATTACTCAAAAGCAGTTGTTTTAGCTGCACTCGAGTATAAAGGTTTTATTAAAGCAAATCATGAGGTCTTATGTCATATCAGAAAAGATTTTGAACTATTTTTCCCAATAGAAAGTAAGAAGCTTGTATAATACCAAAAATTAAAATTGAACTATTAAAAAAGGATAAAAATGAAAACAATAATTTCAACATCAAAAGCACCAAGTGCAATTGGACCATATAATCAAGCAACAGCATTTGATAAACTAATTTTCACTTCAGGACAAATTGCACTAGACCCAACAACTATGGAAATAGTAAATGGTGGAGTTCAAGAACAAACAAAACAAGTTATGGAAAATCTAAAAGCAGTTTTAGAAGAGGCAGGAAGCTCTTTTGAAAATGTTTTAAAAACTACTTGTTATTTATCAGATATGGATAATTTTGTAGCTTTCAATGAAATCTACGGTCAATATTTCAAAGGTGAAACTGCACCTGCTAGAAGTACAGTTGCTGTTAAAACATTACCAAAAAATGTTTTAGTTGAAGTAGATACAATCGCTTTTAAAAAATAATTAATCTTACTTAAGTTACTTTTTCTTTTTAATAAAGAAAAAGTAGCAAAAAGAAAAGCGTTCGCGAAGTTTCAAAATAGCTAAAAAAATTATAGAGATTCTAAAATTTGCTGTGCTTACATTCTCTTTGAGAAAATTCGACTCCATGCCTTCGTCTCAAACAGTTCAAACTTCTTTACGAATTTATATAAATTTTTCTTTACGCTATTTTGAAAATGCTCACATTCTTTAAAAACTATTTTAATATAAGTTCTTCTTTAATTTTTTCAACTATTCCTTCTATCCCTAGATATATAGACATTTTGTTGATACCTAAAAAATTTAATTCATCTTTTATGGATTCTTTTATATTAGAAGGAATAATTATTTTCTGAAAAATTCTTAAATTATAAGTTTTTAAAGGTGCAATTTCCTCTGTATTTTTTTTTATTGGGAACACAGCAAAAATACTATTTTGGTTTATTATTCTATTATTAATATGTGTAGGCGCATAAAATACTATTTCATTTTCATTAATTGAAGGAATTTTAGTTTGTTCAATTTCATCAATACCACCAAACAACTCCATCTGTATTAGAAATATTTTCTTCAATAGCAAAATATAATGCAATTAATGGATTTGATGTAAAATCTAAAAGTCTTGTTGGAAGACCATGATGCTGAGCTTGAATTAAGTATTCAAAATATGACATTGATTTATTTTCCAAATAAGGATAAGAATACTGGGTAAATTTTTCAACAATTTCTTCTTCTATTTCAAGTAATCCATCTAAAAAATTTCTATCTTTTAATCTTCCTAATGATGGGACTAACGGCCAATCTTGTGTTTGACCTCTATAACAACATAAAAAACCTCTTTTTCTAATAACATCTAAATATTCTGAAACATTATTAATTGTATTTATTTCTAATTTCCACATAATTTACCTTTATTTCAAACTCAACCCAACCCTCTGTTTCTCCAAATCAATACTAATAACTTTGATATTTTTTAACTGTTGATTTATACTAAGTACATCCATTGGATGAGAGATTCTTTTTTCGCTTATTTGTGAGATGTGAATTAATCCGTCATTTTTTAGGCCTATATCTACAAAAGCTCCAAAGTCTGTGATATTTCGCACAACTCCACTTATTATAAATCCTTCTTTTAGGTCTTCTATTGTTTTTATATCTTTTGAAAACTCTACTGTGTCAAATTCACTTCTTACATCGTAGCCTGGTTTTAAAAGTTCTGCAATAATATCTTTTAGAAGTAAAATAGGGCAGTTTAGTTCTTTTGAAATTTCTTCAATTTGATCATCTTTTATCTCTTCTATTTTGTATTTTTTTTGTAGCTTTTCAACAACATCGTAGTTTTCTGGATGAATAGCTGTATTATCTAAGATACTTTTTCCATCTTTGATTCTTAAAAATCCAACTGATTGTTCATAGGCTTTTGCTCCTATTCCTTTTACTTTTAGAAGTTCTGCTTTTGTTTTGAAGTTTTTGATTTTTTCTTTATGTTCTATTATATTAAGAGCTAGTTTTTCTGAGATTCCAGAGATAAATGAAAGTAGTTTATATGAAGCTGAGTTTATATCAACTCCTACTTTATTTACTAAATCCACAGTTACATTTTCTAGTTTAGCACTTAACTCTTTTTGATTTACATCATGTTGATATTGTCCAATTCCTAGTGATTTTGGATCTATTTTTACTAAAGCAGCCATTGGGTCACGAAGTCTTTGGGCTATTGAGATTGCACCTCTTATTGTAACGTCTAGATTTGGATATTCCATCATGGCTATTTTTGAAGCTGAATAAACACTTGCTCCTATTTCACTAACAACTGCATATTTTACATCTAAGTTATTTTCATTTATTAATTTTGATATAAATGCTGCTGTCTCTTGCGAGGCTGTTCCATTTCCTATTGCTATTGAGTTGATTTTGTATTTTTTGATAAGCTCTAAAACTACTTTTGATGAGTTTAGAAAATCCTCTTTTGGTTTGGTTGGATAAATCACATTTGAAGCTAGATAATTTCCATTTTCATCAATTACAGCTAATTTACAACCACTTACGAATCCAGGATCCATTCCTAAAATCACTTGATTTACAAGAGGAGGAGTAAGAAGTAACTCTTTTAGATTTTTCCCAAAAAGTGTGATTGCTTCACTTGAAGCTTTCTCTTTTAGTTCACTCAGTGCTTCTCTTTTTAGACTTGGAAGAAGTAATCTTTTTAATCCATCTTTGTAGGCTTCAAAAACTAACTCTTTTGAGCTTGAGGCACTTACTGGAATTTTATATTTTTTTATATTTTCTAAGATATAGTTTTCATCAACTTCGATTTTTATTGTTAACTCTTTTTCATTTACAGCTCTATTGATTGCTAAAAATCTATGTGATTTTATATATTTCACTTTTTCACTAATATTTGCAACACTTACATAAACACCATTTTCATTAAATGTTTTTGTTTTTTTGGTTTCTATTATTCCATAGTTTAAAACAATATTTCTAATCACTTCTTTAGTTCTAAAATCATCGGCATATCTTTGGGCGATAATATCACTAGCTCCATTTATTGCATCTTCTATAGTTGTAACTTCTTTATTTAAAAACTGTTTTGCTTTTTGATTTATTTCATCAAGTGAGTATTTCATACTTTGAATAATATTAGCAAGCGGTTCAAGTCCATTTTCAATAGCTGTTGAGGTTCTTGAAGATTTTTTATCTTTAAAAGGTGCGTAAATATCCTCTAACATTTGTAAAGTTGTGGCACTATTTATGTGATTTTGGATTTTTTCATCTAAAAAATTTCTCTCTTTTAAAATAGAGATAATTTCTTCTTTTCTATTTAGAAGTTTTAATGAGTAGTTATAAATCTCTTCAAAATCACGAAGTTGTTCATCTGTTGCATTTGAAGTTAAATCTTTTCTATATCGAGCAATAAAAGGAATCGTACATCCATCTTCTAAAAGTTTTAATATGTTTTGAATTACACCTTTAGAAAATGAGGTTTTTTGCTCTAGTAAGTTTATTAAATTATTAGTCAAGGATTACCTCTTTAAAATCACTTCTTGTGTTGTTTGTTGGTTTGTTTGAAGCAGCTCTAACTGTGTAAACAAAAGATATTTTTGGAGTATCTGTTGTATTTTTATTTGCATGATGAAGTGTTTTACAGTGAAATAATACAACATCCCCTTTTTCTAAATTTGTATGAATTCTTGTTTTTATAAGTTCAATATTTTTAGGATGTTTATCTAAAAAATTGCTTTTTTCATCAAATTGTTCTTTTTCAAAAGTAATTTTATGAGAAGCAGGAATAAACTCCAATAATCCATTTTTGAGATTTTCATCACCAAGTGCAAGCCAAACTGAAACTAAATCATTATTTTCAAAATTCCAATAACGTCTATCTTGATGCCAATAAGTTCTAGTGCTTTCTTTTGGTAATTTCGTCATTATTGAATTATGATGGGCTAAAGTTAAAACAGGAGTATCATTTAATATTTGTTTTAAAATTGGTCTGATTTTTTCATTTGTCATCCAACTTCTAAAAACTTCTTCTCTATCATAAACTTGTCTTAATCTTCTTACTGTAATATTATTTTCATCAAGATTCATATATTCTTGTTCACTCTCGATGGGAGCTTGTTTTTTAAGTAAATGTTCTTTTGCTTTTTCTAAAATTGCATCGCAAAAAACTTCATTTACAAATTTTTTAAGAACTAAAAAACCATTTTCATGGAACTCTTTTAATTGCTTTTCATCTAATGTCATTTTTTCTCTTAATATTAAAAATTTTTGTAATTATAGTCAAATTAACTTTCTTCTTTGTTGATGCACTTTAATTCTAATTTATGATTGCATTATGCCATTGAACTAGACTTATTCTTCTCCCTTTTATTACTTTTAAAACTTCATGGGTAAAATATGGATTACTTAAAAAGACCAACATCATTCCTGCTTTTGGTTCTATTTTTATTTCATTACCATTTTTATCAAACAAAAAATTAAATAAAAGTTCTCCTCCTATAAAACTATTATCACTTGCAACTTTATTAGTTGATGTTGTAAATAGTACACTCGAAACTTTTCTTTGTTTGGCAACTGGTACAAAACCTATAAGTTCATTATCTTTATATATCATACTTGAATCATCACTATGCATTGCGTAAAAAGAATCTTTTATATATTCTAAAACTTGAATATTTGTTGATGTTGTTAGTGCTAACTTGAAATATTCTTCTATTATTGGTTGATAGTTCAAAAATCTTTTTGTATAAATTTCTAAATATTTTTCATTAAGAGAGTAAATATTTGTTTTTCTAATTTTTTCATTTATCTTTGCTCTTGTAATAAGTTTTTGTATTTTTATTTGCGCTTTTTGATAATCATCATCTTCTTTTACTTTTTTATTTATTTCATAACACTCATTTCCATCCAGAAAGTTTTCAATAATTAAAAAAGGATAATCATAATAAGGATTAGGTAATAATTTAGTTTCAATATCAAATGAAATTAAAAAATCAGAGCAATAAATTTTATTGCTAATTTGAGTCAAATGCTTCCTTTCATAAACGTAAGTTTATGAAAGTTGCTTGATAAGAGTTTTTAAATCACCAAGTACCCAAACGTCTATAATCTTGCCATCTTTAAATTTGAAAAAAGATGCTCCATTATAAGCGATTTTATTGTTACTTGGCTCAAAGTCAAATAACTTACCAGTATGTCTACCATTATACAATGCTTTAACCGCAATAGTATCACCTTCACAAATCATAGTAATAATACTATGGAAAAGATTTGGAATACCTGTTAAAATAGTATCCATATACTCTTCGAACTGTTTTTTGCCTTTTACATCAATGTCCAAAGATCCGTGAAAAGTTATATTATCATCAAATAGAATATCAATATAATCTTTATTTTGTTTATTCCATAATTCATCATAATATATTTTTACTAATTCTTTATTAGTCAATTTCTTCATAATTTCCCTTGTGACTAGGACTGTAGTCGTCATCAAAATCATAGTTATCATATTCATCATAATCTACAGTGAATATTTTAGGATAACCTAACTTTACAAGTTCTTTATCAATATTCTCTTCAGTCAATCTATTTTTTACTCTACTCATGATTAATTCAATATGCTCTTCGCTTACATCGTTTGCTCTTAATTCATAAATAATAGCTAAATCCATAATTTCAAATTCCTCTAAATTAATATAGTTTTATTTTTGTATTTAAGCACTTTTTTCTATATATAAACTGCTTAATATATATAAAATTGTTTTAACAGACTTTATTGATGCTGTTTCTTCAACTGTGTGATAACCTGTAGTTGGTATTTGTAATGTTGCACCTTGGATATTTCCACGTGATTCCATAACAATTCTTCCAAGTTCAGTACTACCTAAAGTTAATAGTGGTAAACCTTTTTCTTTTCTTATTTTATTTTTTTCTTGTATAAAAATATCTTTACAAGAAAAATCAATACCATTTTTATGACAAAAATTTTTAAGTTGTTTTAAAATAGGAGATTTAAATCTAGCATTCGCATCTCTATTTCTTAAAACTACTTGTTGAACATCTGCTTCAATTCTAGTATCATAAGGACTTGTATCTAATACCAATAACTCATTTGTTGTCACGTTATTTTTTTTAAACCATTCATATACGTATCTCCAAGATTTACCAGCTTCTTCTTGTGCTGTAAAAAATGCTGTTCCTTGAAAACCATTTTGATATAAATAAATTATTATTGCTGCTGAAATTACATTGTCAAGTTGTGCTGATATTAAATCATCATCTCTTTTCAATTTATCACTAAATGCAATAGGTGTTCCTGGCTGTAAATGAGATAATCCTTCTATTTTAAAAATAAGATTATTAACCTCTTCACACATATAAGCATCACAAATTTTACCAATTCCAAGATAGCTACCACTCCATGGCTCATAAGCTTGAACTTGTTGATTTATATATCTTTTTGCAATTAATTGATAAGTTTGTTCTGATAATGAGTTTCCTCTTAAATCTGAACGGTTTTTAGCAAGAAATGCTGCAAATTGAAATTCATTTGGTCCTGTACAAATTACACCATGTCTATCAATATGTGCACTTAACATTCCTTTAGTAGGATTTTTGCCTTGTGCAACTAATAGACCATCATAATATTGTGTTTTTATACCAATTTCTTCTAACTCTCTTTTTAAATATAATAAAAAAGAGTGTTCTGCTCCAGTTACTGAAGGAACTCTTATTAATTGTTTTAATAAGTCAAGAAAAGGTACAAAATTTTTAGGCTCATTTGTAAATGAAGCACCCAATTTATTCTCCTGAAAAAAGTAGATAGAATAAGACCGTAGTAAGATTCAAAATCATCTAAGATTATATTCTTATTCTATATTGCAATTATAAACCATAAAAAAACGAAATAATCTGAAAGAAATCTTAAAGAAAAAAATGTTTTTAAAAAAGCTTATTTTATGGGATTTTTTAGTTGAAAATTAATACGGTACATTTCATGCTATGCATAATAATTGATAAAATATTTTTTTATTTTTGATAAATTTTATTATTTAAATATGGAAGTAAAATAACTATAGTAATTTAATCAAGATTAATTTAATTTATTTTTTATAAATCTAAGATATAATTTCTAAAATAAAATGATTTTGAGATATTATATATTTTTAAAATTTTAGGAGAAAATTATGGCAAAAGAGTTATCTGCATTAGAGCAATTAAAAGCTTCAAGAAATCCTTTAAGAGTTATTGATGATATTTATAAAGAAGCAAAAGAAGGCATTCCTTTAAAAGATGAATATATTGGTTTATTAAAATGGTATGGAATGTATCCTCATGTAAATAGTGATGGCAGAGAAGATAAAAAATATTTTATGAAAAGAATCAAATTAGTTGATACTAAAATGAATTTAGCTCAACTAAAAGTTATGGCACAAATAGGTCTTGAATATGCACAAGGATTAGTAGATTTCACAACAAGACAAAATGTTCAATTTCACTATATTCAAATCAAAGATATGCCAGCAATTTTTGAATTATTACAAAGTGTGGGTTTAACGTCAAGAATGGCTTCAGGTGATGGACCAAGACCAATTATGACTTGTCCAGTGAGTGGAATTGATGAAGGTGAGATTTATGATGTAAGAGAACTTGTGAAACAAGTAGATACTTACTTTGATAAAAATGATGATAGATTTTGCAATTTCCCAAGAAAATATAAAATAGGTATTAGTGGATGTAAATGTCATTGTGCAGCTCATGAAATCCAAGATGTTGCTTTTACTGGATTTAAAGCAGATAATGGTGAAGTTTTATTTGATTTAACAATTGGAGGTGGTTTATCAAAATCAAAACAAATTGCTACAAGAGCTTCAAGATATGTAAAACCAGAACAAGTTTTAGATGTAGCAGTTGCATGTGCAGAAATCTTTAGAGATAATGGAAATAGAGATAATAGAAATAAAGCAAGGGTTAGACATTTATTAAATGATTGGGGAATTGAAAAATTCGTTGATGAAATTGAAAAAGTAATTGGATACAAATTACAAGAAGGTTTAGTTGAACCAAAAATTGCTTCATTTGAAAATAGAAATCATTTTGGAATTAATAAATCAAAACAAAAGGGATATTCTTATGTTGGTTTTGCAACTAATTCAGGAAGAGTTCCGGGAACTGATTTTGCTAAAATGTATGAAATTTGTGAAAAATATAATGCTGAAGGATTAGCTTTAACTGCAACTCAGAATTTTGTAGTTTATGGTGTTAAAGATGAGGTAGTTCAAGCTTTAGCAGATGAATTTATAGCTTTAGGATATCCATATCAACCAACTCCTTTTAGAGCAAGATTACAATCTTGTACAGGGAAAGAGTTCTGTAAATTTGGTATTACTGAAACAAAAGAGTTTGCAAAAAAAGTTGTTGTTGAACTTGAAAATAGATTCCCAGAATTTATTGAAGATGTAACTATTTCATTTTCAGGATGTGGAAATGGTTGTTCTCAACCACAAATTTCTGATATTGGATTTGTTGGTGGAATGATAAGACATGAAGGTGAAAGAGTTGAAGGTTATGAAGTTCTTTTAGGTGGAAATTTAGAAGGAACAAGTAAAAGTAGACTTTCAAGAAAAATTGGAGTAAAAGTTCCAGCTACAGGTGTTGTTGATTATGTTGAAAAACTTATAAATGATTACAAAGCAGATAATTTAGGTCAGACAAGATTTAAAGATTATTTAGCAGCACTAGAGCCAGTTGGAGCAATTGAAGAATAATAATAAAAAGAATTAATCTTTTGATTGATTCTTTTTTAGTTTTTTATAATTAGCTTTTGCTATATACATTGATTCATCTGCTTTTTTGAGTAATGAATCTAATGTATCATCTTTTTCATATTCTGTAAATCCAAAGCTACAGCTAATTTTTAAAGATTTGTCAAATTCAAATTCAATAGTATTTAAATTTCTTTCTAATCCAAAGATTATACTTTTTGTTTGTTCTTTGTTTGTTTGAGGTAAAACAATCAAAAATTCGTCTCCTCCCCATCTTCCAAAACTATCAGTTTGTCTTATATGTTTATTTATAATTTGAGCGACTTTTATTAAAACAACATCACCCATATGATGACCAAATTTATCATTTATTAGTTTGAAATCATTTAAATCAAAAAATATTATTGAGAATTGAGTAAGGTATCGTTTACTTCTTAATAGCTCATGTTCACAAATTTCTTCAATTTTTCTTCTATTATAGATATTTGTTAAACTATCTTTATTTGCAAGTTTTAAAAGTTCTATTTCAGCTTTTTTTCTTTTCTCAATCTCTTTTTTTAGTCTTAGGTTGAAGAATAAAAAAATGAATAATAATAGAACTAAAGGAAGTATGAATTTTAAAATTTGTAAATAAGTAATACTATCATGATACAAAATTTGTTGATAATTATTTAATATAGATTTTTGTTCGTTTTTAGTCAATTTACTTATGGTATAGTTTACTAACTCAACAAATTCTTTATCTTTATTTTCTACTTGTAAAAACATATTTAAAAAGTAATTTAAAGTGGTGTTTATTTTTAAATTATGAAGTTTATTTTTATTTATATTATGAGAAAGAGCATAAATATTATCTATAAATCCAAAAATTTCATTGTTCTTCAGTTTATAAAAACCATTGTCAATAGAATCAATTTTTACAAACTTAATATTTGGATATTCTTTTTCTAATATTGGAATTATTTTTAAACTATCAAATACTCCAATTTTTACATTTTCTAATACTGATAAATCACTAATATAATTTTTGTCATTTTTTGTAACTATGGCTATTGGAATTTGAGCAATAGAATTACTTAATATATATTTATCACTTGTAATTTTTTTTAAGCTATAAACAAATCTTGCCTTTATTGTATTTGAGAAAATATTAAATAATTTATTGCTGATAGTCTCTTCTAAATTAAAAGGTTTATTTAATTTTTTAGAAATAAAATCCCAAAAATCAATTTCTATACCTTTAAATTCATTTGTTAATTTAAAAGAAAAAGGTATCTTATTATCTTCAACTAAAAGAGTAAAATGATTATTTCTTAAATAATCTAATTTCTCTTTATTCAAAATAATTTTTGTTTTATTTAATATAATTGAATTAGTATCAAATTTATTATTATCTTTATTTAATCCTAAAAAGGTATAAATCTTTTTTATTTCATCTATTTTTTCAGCTGAAATATCTCCTAATAAACTTTCATTATATTTTGATAGTTTTTTTAAAATTTTACCTTCATATATTAAATCTTCTAAACTTTTATTTTGAGTATTATATTTTTCAAAAATTATTTTTGCTGTTTCTTCAATATTTTCAAAAGCATATTTCCATCCTTTTAAAGAGGCTTCATTAAAATCTTGAACTCTAATTGAATTGTTTAATAATTCTTTTTTTGATGTAAATAAAATACCTTCATAAAAATTAAAATTATATTCATTTGGATCAATAATATTATATTCTATATTTCTTTTTTCCAAAATATGTGGTTCATTTGAAAGATAACAAGCCATAACATCAGTTTTTCCATTTATTAAATCTTCAATATTAAAAGTATGTTTTTGAATTTTTATATCATTTAAATTTAGATTTTGAGATGTAATCATTGATTTTATTGATGTAGCTTCAATTGCATCATTTGTAATCATTATTTTTTTATTTTTTAAATCTTTTATAGTTTTTATATTAAGACTTTTTAGACTTAATAGAACTAAAGGAGAACTTTGATAAATACTAGATAATAAAATAATATCTTTTCCACTTAATGTATCTAGTATAAGTGATGATTTCCCAATACCATAGCTATTTTCATTATTAATTACTTTATCTAAAATATTTATATCTTTATTTGATTCTTTTATTTCAACATTTAAGCCTATATTCTCATAATAGCCTTTTTCTTTTGCAATATAATAACCTGCAAATTGGAATTGATTTAACCAATCTAAATAGAGAGTTATATTTTGATTTGCATTAATTTGAGCATTAAAGATAAACAATAATAAAATAATAAGTAATTTTTTAATAATCATAAAATGATTTTACTATATAAAAAATAAATTTATTATTTTATAATTATTAAAATTTTAGGATTTCACCATTGAATTTATATTTTATTTTTTGTCCTATCTTCAAATTATCATCAAAACTATGAACTAATAATTCTTTTTTATTTGAAATAATTAGAACCTCGTAAAAACTTCCATAAAAAGTTATTTCTTTAATAATAGCTTCAAATTCCCCATCCAAACAAATCTCTATATGTTCAGGTCTTATATATGAATTAGTTCCAATTTGAGTCATCTTACCTAAAAAGTTTGCACAATATAAATCATTTGGATGGTGATAAATCTCTTTTGCTGTTCCAACTTGTAGAATATTACCGCCATGCATAATAGCAATTCTATCAGATAAATAAAAGGCATCTTCTTTATCATGAGTTATAAATAAAGCTGTAATATTAAAAGCTTTAATCATCTCTTTTAATTCAACTCTTAAATGACTTCGTAATTCTGTATCGATATTACTTAAAGGTTCATCTAGAAGTAAGATTTTTGGTTTATTGATAATTGCACGAGCTAGCGCAACTCTTTGTTGTTGACCTCCACTTAATTCGTGAGGAAATTTATTTTCTTGTCCTTTTAATTTTGTTTTTTCTAAAACTTCATCTAAATCTTTTTTTGAAGCTTTGCTTCCAAAAGTAATATTTGAAGCAATTGTAAGATGTGGTAAAAGAGCATAGTTTTGAAATACAACAGCAACTTCTCTATCTTTTGGCTCTAAATTTTTATTTTTTGAAAAAACTGTATTATTATCTATAATAATTTCACCATCATCAGGAGTTTCAAGTCCAGCAATCATTCTTAAAAAAGTAGTTTTTCCACTTCCGCTTTTTCCTAGAATTGTGAATATTTCACCTTCTTGGATTGATAAATTTATATTATTTGCAATACAAATATTTCCTTTACAAAATATTTTTTGTAATTTTTCTATTTGAACTATATCATTCATATTTTTCTTCTCACAAATTTAGAGTTTAAAAGCAAAACTGCAATAGCAGTTGTTAAAACAAGTACCAGTGAAGGAAAGCCAGTTTTATAAAGCATTTCATTACTTGCAAGGTGGCTAATTTGAATTGCAAGTGTATCAAAATTAAATGGTCTTAAAATAAGAGTTGCGGGTAATTCTTTTGCAATATCTATATATAAAATTAAAAAACCACTTAAAATATAAGGTTTCATTAGAGGTAAATAAACTTTTATAATATTACTCATTTCACTTTTTCCAAAAATTTTACTAGCATCATCAATACTTGAATCAATTTTGCTAAAACCATTTTCTATTGAACCAATACTTGAGGCAAAATATCTAGTTGTATATGCTAAGACTAAAAGTAAAAAAGTTCCACTAAGCAAAACATGATTTAAAGCTTTATCAATAAAGTTACTTATAACTAATAATCCAATACCAACAATTGCTCCAGGAATTGAATATCCTAAAATTGATAGTTTATGTGTAAAGTTACCAATTTTAGATGGATAAAATCTAAGCATATAAACAACAAAAAATGATAAAAGAATAATCACTATTGAAGAGATAAAATTTAATGTTAAAGTATTTGATAAAAATTGAAAAGTTTCAAAATCAAGTGTGTGAATATCAAGAATAAACCAATAAACTAATATTGTTGTTGGAATAAATAGAGTTATTAGTGAAATAACAAAAGATATAAAAAATGCTATAAAATTATATTTTCCAGTAAGTTTTATTTTTGGTGCTTTTTTCCCACTAAATGTAGAACTTACAAATCTATATTTTTTTCTTATTAAACTCTCAACCCATAAAATTGCAAATACAAAAATTAATAACATAATTGCAACATTTATTGATTGTAAAAAATCTCCATATCCAAACCAACTTTTAAATATTCCAATACTAAAAGTATCTATTCCAAAATATAAAACAGTTCCATAATCACTTAAAGTTTCTAAGATTGCTAAAAGACAACCTGCGAAAATAGCTGGATATGCTAAAGGAAGATATACTTTGAAAAAAGCTTTTATAGGATTTATTTTGTGTAAAGAGATAAGTTCAGTTACAGTTGATGAAATTGAACCAAAAGATACTTTCCCTAAAATATATACATAAGGAAACATTGCAATTCCAAAGATAAAAATCGCTCCATACATATTTAATATATCAAGTCTAACACTTTTAGTTCCAACAATCTCAGATAATATTCCTCGAAATTCAAAAAAACCTACATAAGTATAACCTAAAATATATGCAGGATAAGCAAGAGGTAAGATAAAACAGATTGCAAAAAATTTGCTTCCAAAGTATTCAAATCTAGCACTTAAATATGAAGTAATTGTTCCAATAACTAAAACAGAAAAAAAAGTTCCAATAACTAATATTGTAGTATTAGTTATATATTGTTTCATTAATTTTCCAAATAAAAAATCAAAGTCAAACTCATTTTTAAAAATAAAATATAATAAAAGAGCTAATATTGGTGAAGCGATACAAACTCCAATAAATGGAGCAATATATCGTTTAAATTTATTTATTTCCAATCTGCTTCCGTCGCTATTTCAACAGCTTTTTTAGTATATTTCCCAACTTCATTTAATGAAATTGTATCTTCTTTAAATGCTCCCCAAGATTGTACAATTTGTGAGGCTTTTGCATTTGGATTTACTGGGAATTCTTGATTTGCTTCTGCAAATACTTCTTGTGCTTCTACTGAACTTAGATATTCAATAAATTTGATAGCATTTTCTTTGTTTGAAGCAAAGTTTGTAACACCAGCACCTGTAATATTCATATGAGTTCCTGTTGTCTCTTGAGCTGGAAAAAAGATTTTTAAACTTTTTGCAATTTCTTGGTCTTTTTTATCTTTACTTATTAACATTACACCTAAGTAATAAGTATTTACAATTGCAATATCAGCATCACCAGCACCAACTGCAATGATTTGATCTTTATCTGCACCTTTTGGATTATAAGGCATATTTGAAACTAAACCTTTTGCAAAAGCTAAAGCTTTTTCTTCTCCATAGTTTGCAATAATTGAAGCTAATAAAGATTTATTATAACCACTTGTTGAAGAACGTGTTACAACTTTATCTTTAAATTTTGGATCAGCAAGGCTTAAATAATCACTTAAATCAGCTGGATTTACTGTTTTTGGATTATAAACAAAAACTCTTGCTCTTTTTGTAAGTGCAAACCAATTATTGTCTGGATCTCTTAAATTTTCAGGAATATTTTCGTTTAATACTTTTGATTCGATTGGTTGTAAAAGATGTCTTTTTTTTGCTTGATATAAATTTCCAATATCTGCTGTTATTAAAACATCAGCTGGTGTATTTGCACCTTCAATTGCTAGTTTTGCAACAAGCTCTTCAGCTTGTGCTGTTATTACATTTACCTTAATACCTGTTTCTTCTTCAAATTTTTTATAAATTATCTTATCTGAATCATAATGTCTTTGAGAATATACATTTACTTCATTTGAAGCGAACAAAGAACTTGCTAAAACAACTGCACATAAGGCTAATTTTTTTATCATAATTGCACTCACTTTTTCTATATTAATAATTATTATTGAAATGATATAGTTTTAAAACTTTAATCATTCTTATATATTAAGAATGATTATCATAAAATAAAAAATTCTAATTTAACGTAAACAAATTATATTGTTGTTATAATACTTTAACTAAAAAATAGGAATAAATTAAACATGATATTAATGATTGATAATTATGATTCATTTACTTACAATATTGTTCAATATTGTTTAGAATTAGGTGCAAATTTAAAAATTATTAGAAATGATGAATTGAGCATTGAAGAAATTGAAGCTTTAAATCCTGAAAAAATTATAATTTCTCCAGGTCCAGCAACTCCTGATGATGCTGGGGTTTGTTTAGAAGTAATTAAATATTTTGCAGGTAAAAAACCAATATTTGGTATTTGTTTAGGACATCAAGCAATAGGACAAGTTTTTGGAGCAGATGTTGTAAGAGCAAAAAATATGATGCATGGAAAAACTTCATTAATAAAAGTAGATAAAGATACAAAAATTTTTGATGGTCTTCCAAAAGAGTTTACTCAAACAAGATATCACTCTTTAATTGTTTCAAAAGAAAATTTACCAAAAGATATAATCGTAACTTCTCATAGTGAAGATGACAATGAAATTATGTCTTTAGAAATAAAAGATAAACAAATTTATGGTGTGCAATTTCACCCAGAATCAATAATGAGTGAGCATGGATATAAAATCATTGATAATTTTCTAAAATTATAGATTGATATGATTGCTAATTACAAATATAGCTACTATTTTTATACTTTTCTAATTATATTAATTTGTACTTTATTAATAAAAGCAGATTTATCTCTTAGTATTTCTTATAAAGAAGCTTTAAATGTATTTGTAAATAATTCAATTTTAACAATTATTACAAATACATCAATGTATTTTTTTGGTCAAAATGATATAGCTTTAAGACTACCTTTTATACTTTTTTATTTTTTCAGTGTAATTTTAATGTATAAGATAACTGATAATTATTTTAAAAATGAAAAAGATAGATTATTATCAATTATCATTTTTATGTTATTACCTGGAGTTTTAAGTGCATCATTATTAGTTAATAGTGCCATAATAGTTATATTTTGCACACTTTTATATTTATATTACTTTCAGAAATATAATAAACAATCATATTTATTATTGATTCTTTTCCTTTTTGTTGATAATTCATTTGCAATTTTATATTTAGCATTGTTTTTCTTCTCAATAAAAAACAAAGATAAAAAATTATTGTATTTTTCTTCAATATTCTTTATTATCTCAATGTATATATATGGTTTTTCAACAGATGGAAAACCAAAAGGATTTTTAGTCGATACCGTTGCAGTTTATGCAACAATTTTTTCTCCTATCTTATTTTTATATTTTATTTATGCAATTTATAGAGCAGGTATTAAAAATGAAAAGAGTTTAAGTTGGTATATATCATTTACAGCATTATTATTATCTATTATTATATCTTTTAGACAAAAAGTTTATATTGAGGATTTTGCGCCTTATGTTGTGATTTCTATTCCTTTAATGATAAAAACATTTTTACATTCATATAGAGTTAGACTAAGAGAATTTAGGAAAATATATAATATTTTAGCAATATCAATAATATTAATGTTAACTATAAATGTAATATTAACTTTTGTAAATAAACCTTTATATATGTTTCTACCAAATCCAACAAAACACTTTGTTTATCAATATCATTTTGTAAAAGAATTATCAGAAGAATTGAAAAAAAGAAATATAGATGGAATAATAAGTGACAACGATGAATTGTTATTAAGATTGAGATTTTACAATATTCATGAAGGCGATAAATATTATATATCAACAAAAGAATTTTATAATTACGATGAGAAAATTACAATAAAATATTACGGAAGAGAACTTTTTGTTGTTTATTTGAAAAAAATAAAATGAAAAAATCTTTTTCATTTTTAGAAATTATTATAGTATTAACATTAATATCTTTTTTATATACACAATTCATCCCCAAAAGTAAAATCAATAAACTTGATGAAATTACAAATAGATTAACTCTTTATTTATCATATACAAGATTAAAAGCATTATTAGATGACAAATATGATGAAAATGATTCTTTATGGCATAAAAAAAGATGGACTATAAAATTCTTTAGATGCAGAGAAGTAGAAGATGGTATCTATTTTACAATATATAGTGATAAAAATAAAACAGGACATCCTAGTATTGAAGATACATTAAAAGATCCATTAACAAATAAAAATATTTATAGTTCAAATTATTGTGAAGAAAATGATAAAAATAGTAAATATACATTATTAACAAAAACATTTGATATAAAAGATGTTAATGTAAGTTGTAATAATACATCGTCTTTAGGTCAAATATCTTTTGGTAATGATGGAAAAATATTTTCAAAACTTTCAGCTTTTGAAAATGAATTTAATGAATATGAAATTGAAAATCCATGTATAATTAAACTAATTAGTAAAAATAATGATAGCAAAGAGATAAAAATTTATCCAAAAAGTGGATATTTAGAAAAAATAAATAATAAATAGAGATATATTTATGGAAAAAAGTACTAAAACACAATTTAAATATAGTGAAAATTTAAAAATTATAAAAAAAATAAAAATTTATACAAAATACTATTGACAAGCTAATAAAAATCTATTATAATTCCCGTCCAATTTGACTGGAACGCTTCAAACGAAAAGTGAGAAGAGATACGCTTCAATCGAGAGGGAATGATCTTTAAAAATAATTATAAACGTTTGTAAAGTAATCTTTATAAACCGAATATGAGACTCTTATAAAAATCTATGTTTATTTAGATTAAAAATAAGAATAAATGTTAAATAAAAATATAAAAACAAGAGAATTTGGTAAAACAAATGCTTGTCTATAAAATTTGAGTGATAATTTTGTAATTGAAGAGTTATAAAATTTGTCAGTTTCAAAAGCTCTATAATTTATGGAGAGTTTGATCCTGGCTCAGAGTGAACGCTGGCGGCGTGCTTAACACATGCAAGTCGAACGAGAACGGATTATAGCTTGCTATAATTGTCAGCTAAGTGGCGCACGGGTGAGTAATGTATAGATAACCTGCCCTCTAGAAAGGAATAACAGATGGAAACGTCTGCTAATGCCCTATATGCCTTTAATACATAAGTATGCAAGGGAAACGCTTTAGTGCTAGAGGATGGGTCTGTATGGTATCAGCTTGTTGGTGAGGTAATGGCTCACCAAGGCAATGACGCCTAACTGGTTTGAGAGGATGATCAGTCACACTGGAACTGAGACACGGTCCAGACTCCTACGGGAGGCAGCAGTGGGGAATATTGCACAATGGACGAAAGTCTGATGCAGCAACGCCGCGTGGAGGATGACACATTTCGGTGCGTAAACTCCTTTTATATAGGAAGATAATGACGGTACTATATGAATAAGCACCGGCTAACTCCGTGCCAGCAGCCGCGGTAATACGGAGGGTGCAAGCGTTACTCGGAATCACTGGGCGTAAAGAGCGTGTAGGCGGGTATACAAGTCAGAAGTGAAATCCAATAGCTTAACTATTGAACTGCTTTTGAAACTGTATACCTAGAATGTGGGAGAGGTAGATGGAATTTCTGGTGTAGGGGTAAAATCCGTAGAGATCAGAAGGAATACCGATTGCGAAGGCGATCTACTGGAACATTATTGACGCTGAGACGCGAAAGCGTGGGGAGCAAACAGGATTAGATACCCTGGTAGTCCACGCCCTAAACGATGTACACTAGTTGTTGTGAGGCTCGACCTTGCAGTAATGCAGTTAACACATTAAGTGTACCGCCTGGGGAGTACGGTCGCAAGATTAAAACTCAAAGGAATAGACGGGGACCCGCACAAGCGGTGGAGCATGTGGTTTAATTCGACGATACACGAAGAACCTTACCTGGACTTGACATAGTAAGAACTTTCTAGAGATAGATTGGTGTCTGCTTGCAGAAACTTATATACAGGTGCTGCACGGCTGTCGTCAGCTCGTGTCGTGAGATGTTGGGTTAAGTCCCGCAACGAGCGCAACCCTCGTCATTAGTTGCTAACAGTTCGGCTGAGAACTCTAATGAGACTGCCTACGCAAGTAGGAGGAAGGTGAGGACGACGTCAAGTCATCATGGCCCTTACGTCCAGGGCTACACACGTGCTACAATGGGGTATACAAAGAGCAGCAATACAGTGATGTGGAGCAAATCTCAAAAATATCTCCCAGTTCGGATTGTAGTCTGCAACTCGACTACATGAAGTTGGAATCGCTAGTAATCGTAGATCAGCTATGCTACGGTGAATACGTTCCCGGGTCTTGTACTCACCGCCCGTCACACCATGGGAGTTGAACTCATTCGAAGCGGGGATGCTAAAGTAGCTACCTTCCACAGTGGATTCAGCGACTGGGGTGAAGTCGTAACAAGGTAACCGTAGGAGAACCTGCGGTTGGATCACCTCCTTTCAGAGAATTAAGTTAAGATTCGATTCTTAACTTAAAACTAAAAAGAAAGAGTTTTTATATTCGGTTTATAAAGATTATTTAAATAGGTAGTAAAAGGGGCCTATAGCTCAGCTGGCTAGAGCGCTCGACTGATAATCGTGAGGTCTCAGGTTCAAGTCCTGATAGGCCCACCATTAAATAATCTAGAAAGATTAATTTAGGTTGGGGAATTAGCTCAGCTGGGAGAGCGCCTGCTTTGCACGCAGGAGGTCAGCGGTTCGATCCCGCTATTCTCCACCACCTATTAAGAGTAAATGCGTAATAATTAATTTATAGAGTGATAAAGAAGTTAAATATAAGTTCAAAGGATATTGAATTTATATTTGATTTTCGAATCAAAATGATATTTAAAAATATAATGTTAAAGTCTTTAATTTTTTCGTAAGAATTAGATAACAGAAATGTTAAATAATTTAAAACAAAAAAAATTTCATATCTAAGAAATTAGATAGAACACAACATTATTTTATTGGATATATTTTAAATAATATGTTTAATAAGATAGTAGCCAAAGAATATTATCAAAAAGCGATAGAGTTTAACTCTATTTATTAATAAGCTATTAAGGGCTAATGGTGGATGCCTAGACTGTAAGAGGCGATGAAAGACGTATTAGGCTGCGATAAGCCTCGGGGAGCTGCCAAAGAGCTTTGATCCGGGGATTTCTGAATGGGGCAACCCAGTATATAGAGATATATATTACCCTACGGGGAGCTAACCTGGTGAAGTGAAACATCTCAGTAGCCAGAGGAAGAGAAATCAAACGAGATTCCGTCAGTAGCGGCGAGCGAAAGCGGATTAGGACAAACCCAATGCTTGCATTGGGGGTTGTAGGACCATAATGTGAGACTAAAGAGGATAGATGAAATACTTGGAAAAGTGTAGCATAGAAGGTGAAACTCCTGTAATTTAAATTCTCAATAGCTCTAATGGTATCCTGAGTAGGTCGGAACACGTGATATTTTGACTGAAACTGGGGGGACCACCCTCCAATCCTAAATACTACTTACAGATCGATAGTGAACAAGTACCGTGAGGGAAAGGTGAAAAGTACTCCAGCGAGGAGAGTGAAATAGAACCTGAAACCATTAGCTTACAATCATTCAGAGCCCTATGATTTATCAGGGTGATGGACTGCCTTTTGCATAATGAGCCTGCGAGTTGTGGTATCTGGCAAGGTTAAGTCAAGTACGAAGCCGTAGCGAAAGCGAGTCTTAATAGGGCGAATTAGTCAGATGCTGCAGACCCGAAACGAAGTGATCTATCCATGAGCAGGTTGAAGCTGGTGTAAGAGCCAGTGGAGGACCGAACCGATAGGCGTTGAAAAGTCTCCGGATGACTTGTGGATAGGGGTGAAAGGCCAATCAAACTTCGTGATAGCTGGTTCTCTCCGAAATATATTTAGGTATAGCCTTGTGTTGTAGCATATGGGGGTAGAGCACTGAATGGGCTAGGGCTGCTTACCGCGGTACCAAACCCTATCAAACTATGAATACCATATGTGGAATCACAGGAGTCAGGCGGTGGGTGATAAAATCAATCGTCGAGAGGGGAACAACCCAGACTAACAGCTAAGGTCCCTAAGTTACATCTAAGTGGAAAACGATGTGGAGTTACTGTGACAACCAGGAGGTTGGCTTAGAAGCAGCCATCCTTTAAAGAAAGCGTAACAGCTCACTGGTCTAGTGATTCTGCGCGGAAAATATAACGGGGCTAAGATGTACACCGAAGCTTTAGATTCAATTTTAATTGAGTGGTAGGAGAGCGTTCTATTCAGCGTAGAAGATGTACCGGTAAGGAGCGTTGGAGCGGATAGAAGTGAGCATGCAGGCATGAGTAGCGATAATTGAGGTGAGAATCCTCAACGCCGAAAACCCAAGGTTTCCTACGCGATGCTCGTCATCGTAGGGTTAGTCGGGACCTAAGTCGAGTCCGAAAGGGGTAGACGATGGCAAATTGATTAATATTTCAATACCAACATATAAGCGCGATGTGGGGACGCATAGAGTTAATCGAGGTCACTGATGGAATAGTGGCTCGAAGGACGTAGGCTGTTACTTAGGCAAATCCGGGTAACGTTAGGCCGAGATCTTACAGGCTCTTGACACTCTTCGGAGGAGATGGAGAATCGATGATACTGTCGTGCCAAGAAAAGCCACTAAGTATATTATATGTTGCCCGTACCGTAAACCGACACAGGTGGGTGGGATGAGTATTCTAAGGCGCGTGGAAGAACCCTGGTTAAGGAACTCTGCAAACTAGCACCGTATCTTCGGTATAAGGTGTGCCTACTATTGTATATGGACTTGCTCCAAAAAGCGATAGAGGTTGCAACAAAGAGTCCCTCCCGACTGTTTACCAAAAACACAGCACTTTGCTAACACGTAAGTGGATGTATAAGGTGTGACGCCTGCCCGGTGCTCGAAGGTTAACTGATGATGTCAGCGCAAGCGAAGCATTTGATTGAAGCCCGAGTAAACGGCGGCCGTAACTATAACGGTCCTAAGGTAGCGAAATTCCTTGTCGGTTAAATACCGACCTGCATGAATGGCGTAACGAGATGGGAGCTGTCTCAACCAGGGATCCAGTGAAATTGTAGTGGAGGTGAAAATTCCTCCTACCCGCGGAAAGACGGAAAGACCCCGTGCACCTTTACTACAGCTTGACACTGTAGCTTGGATATTCATGTGCAGGATAGGTGGGAGGCTATGATATATGGACGCAAGTACATATGGAGCCATCCTTGAGATACCACCCTTGAATATTTGAGTTACTAACTGCGTACAATTATCTTGTATCAGGACAATGTCTGGTGGGTAGTTTGACTGGGGCGGTCGCCTCCTAAAAAGTAACGGAGGCTTACAAAGGTTAGTTCATGGCGGATGGAAATCGCCAGTTGAGTATAATGGCATAAACTAGCTTGACTGTGAGACATACAAGTCGAACAGAGACGAAAGTCGGTCATAGTGATCCGGTGGTTCTGTGTGGAAGGGCCATCGCTCAAAGGATAAAAGGTACGCCGGGGATAACAGGCTGATCTCCCCCAAGAGCTCACATCGACGGGGAGGTTTGGCACCTCGATGTCGGCTCATCGCATCCTGGGGCTGAAGTAGGTCCCAAGGGTATGGCTGTTCGCCATTTAAAGCGGTACGCGAGCTGGGTTCAGAACGTCGTGAGACAGTTCGGTCCCTATCTTCCGTGGGCGTAGGAAAGTTGAAGAGATTTGTCCCTAGTACGAGAGGACCGGGATGAACGTACCACTGGTGTACCAATTGTTCTGCCAAGAGCATCGTTGGGTAGCTACGTACGGATGTGATAAGAGCTGAAAGCATCTAAGCTCGAAGCCAACTCTAAGATTAACTTTCCCTGAAGTTCCCAGCAAGACTAGCTGGTTGATAGGCTGGATGTGTAAGCGTTGTAAGGCGTTTAGCTGACCAGTACTAATAGAACGTTTGGCTTATTTTAAACAATTCTTTGGTTTACTATCTTATTAAATATATTTCTTATATTTAATATATATTGTGAAAAGACTTTAACATTATTTTTTCTTAACTCCTTTATGAGTTGAGTGTAAAGAGTATTTACATATTGAATCTTTCTTTATGTTTCTTCTTACTTTTTTCACTCAACTTTGCTGGTGGCTATAGAGAAGTGGAAATACCCAGTCCCATTCCGAACCTGGAAGTCAAGCACTTCATCGCCGATAATACTGCCGGGTCCCCTGGTGGAAACGTAGGCCGCTGCCAGCTCTTGAGTTTTTTATTTACCAAGCTTTTACTAATTTGAACTTCTTTACAGTTCCTCTTAGCAAAAGCTTTTTTTTTACCCCTCTATCCTTCCAGCCTTTGTTGGTTTTTATCCTTTTATTTGGTTTGTTTATTTCCTCATTACATAATACTTATTTCCATTTTATTTATTTTACAATGCATTATTTTTTAGATTTTATTTAGTTCTAGATGAACTATATTTAGCTTAGAAGAGCATTTCTTCTTTTAGGAGTACTTTTATTATTGAATTATTACTTCTTATTCTTTTTAGAGATTTATTTATTATTTAGAGGTCTTTTATTTTTTTTATATTTTTACATAAAAAAAGGGAAGAAATTATTCATTCCTCCCCCTTCTTCTTTACAAATCAAAGTACTTATTAATTTCTTTTCTCAAAAATTTCAATAGAAACAATTTTATCATTTTGTTTGATTGCATCAAGTGTTGCGAAGCTATCAGAATCATTTTCTTCAATTCCACCAAATACTGTATGATGATTATTTAAATGAGGGCAAGGAACAAAACATATAAAAAATTGACTTCCTCCTGTGTTTCTACCAGCATGAGCCATAGATAATGAACCTCTATTATGTATTTGTTTTGGTGCATCAATTTCACATTTTATAGACCATCCTGGTCCTCCCATTCCAGAACCTTCTGGACAACCACCTTGAGCCATAAATCCTGGAATTACTCTGTGAAAATTTAATCCATTATAAAAACCATCATTAGCTAAAGTTGAGAAATTTGAAACTGCTATAGGTGTTTCTTCATTAAAAAGTTTTACCCAAATTACACCTTTTTCAGTTGTAATTTTTGCATAATTAAATTTTGATAATTTTTCTTTTGAATAATTGTATTCTTTTAATTCTTTTTTGAATCCAAACATTATTAACCTTTATTATTTTTCTGGAATTATACCTTCTTTAGGTGATAAATAGTTTAATTTAACTAGGTTTTGTATGATTTCTTTAAATACAGGTACAGCTGACCAAGAAGCATAATAATAATACCAATGTGTTCCTGTTGAAATCGGATTAATAACAGTTACACCAATTGTATATGAGTTTCCTTTTTCATCATTTACAAATCCAAAAAATGAAGATATATATTTTTTAAGATATTTCCCACCTCTTGCAATTTGTGCTGTACCTGTCTTCCCACCAATTTCTAAACCATCAATTTTTGCTGCTCTTCCTGTTCCATCAGTTACTGTTTTTATTAGCATCTTCTTCATTGCATCAGCAGTTTCTTTTGATAGTATTTTTTCTGCTTTATCATCATATGGTTTATATTTATTATTATCATAAGTAAGTGAAGATACTATTCTTGGTGTAATCATTTCTCCATCATTATTAAATACAGAATAAGCTTTTAAAAGTTGAATAAAAGTTGCTGTCATACCTTGTCCAAAAGAAACTGTTGCTTTAAAAACATTATCTTTTTTTTCTTTATCTCCAGCAGAAAATTGCCAAACCTTTGGCATTACACCTTTTTTCTCATATGGCAAATCAATTCCTGTTTTTCTTGTAAAACCAAATCTTTTCATACCTTCAAAAAATTCAGGACCTGTTAATCTTTGAGCAATTTGTAAAGTTCCTATATTAGAAGAAAACATAACTATCTCATCTAATGTTAAATAATGCTTATCAAATTTATGGTCATCTTTTATATTAAATCTTCCAATTTTATACGAACCTTTTCCTCCATTTGTATTATATGCAGGAAAATTTTCATTTTTTTTAATTAATCCTTTATCCATTGCAATAGATATAGAAAGAGGTTTTACAACAGAACCTGGTTCGAATTGGTATTCTACTGCATTAACATTTAGCGAACCTATATCTTCTTTTCTAATTTTTTCTGGATTGAATCTGTTTGATGAAGCCATTGTTAGGATTTTTCCTGTTTTATTTTCCATTATTGCAACAATAATTTCATCAGCACCTAATTTTTCTTTATATAAATCTAAAGTTGTTTCATTGTTTTTTTGTAATTTTAATGGAATATTTAGATTTAATGTAGCGCCATCAATTCGTTTTCTAATGATAGAATTTTTATCAAAAGATATATAAGATAATACATCTCTATCACCTTGTAAAACACCATCTTTTGATTGATTTAAAACTTTATTATAATGTTTTTCTAAACCTTTAATTCCATTAACTTTAGTTTTCCCAAATTCTGATTCATACTTTGAAATATATCCAACTACAGGTGTTAAAGTATCATTATATGAAAAAGTTCTTTTTTCACCACTTTCACTAATGGTCAAACCTCTTAATATTTTGCTTCCATTTACTTGACGGCTAATGAATACATCTAGCTGAACAAGTTTAAAAGCTAATTCTTTTAGATTTTTTGCCGATCTTGAATCTATTCCATAAGATAAAACTAAATTTCCAGGACTTTTTTTCCCTTCATCTAATCTATCTTTTAATATTTTATAATCAATATTACTATAAATTGAAAATAACCTAAGAAATAACTCTTCTTTTGTAGGATCAAGATGTCTTGTATCTATTGCAGCTTTATAAAGTTTTTTAGATGATGCAATTTTAAAGTTATCTGCACTTATAATATCACCTCTTACTGCAAGTTCATTTTTTTCACCTTTGAGTGAAGGTAAATGTCTCTTTTCAGTTATCGTTCTAAAAACAGAAATCATAAGAATAGTTAAGAATAAGAAAATTAGTAAAAATAGAATAACTATTTTTTTTGTTTTATCGACTTTTTCAATTTTATTTGAAGACATATTTATCCATATTATTATATAATGAGAAATGAATTTTAACAAAAGTAAGATTAAATCAATTAATAATAATTTGAATAATACAGAAGCCGATTATACATTGTTTATATTAGTGTCATTATTGATAATAATAAGTATAATTTTCTCATATTCTTTAACAATATATACTGTAGAATTTTTTGGTTATGACCAATTCCATTTTTTTATAAGACAAGGATTAGTTGGAATAGTTTCTATTTTTATAATGTGGTATTTTTCTATGAAAGATCCCGATAAATTGATAGAAAAAGTTGGGATGACACTATTTATAGTGTTTTTTTTATTAATGTTAGCAATGCCATTTTTGCCAGCAGCATTAGTTACAGCATCAGGAGGAGCTAATAGATGGATTAGGCTTCCTGGTTTTTCTTTGTCTCCTGTTGAGTTTTTTAAAATAGGATTTATTTATTTTCTATCTTGGTCTTTTCATAGAAAAGTTATATTTCAACCCAAAAAGATTGGATTAAAAGATGAAGTATTACTTCTTGCTCCGTATTTTTTAACTTTTTTTGTAGTTGTTTTTATAATTGCATTTTTACAAAAAGATTTAGGACAAGTTGTTCTTCTTGGATTAATTTTAGTTGTTTTATTAATTTTTGCAAATAGATCTTTTAAAATTTTCTTAGCATTAGGTGCAATAGCCTTAGTTGGATTAGTAGGTTTAATTATTGCAGCACCTCATAGAATTAAAAGAATTCATTCTTGGTGGGCAATGGTTCAAGATGGAATTCTATCTGTTTTACCTTCTTGGGCAGAACCATATCTTAGAATTGATGAATTACCTGAACCATATCAAGTTTCTCACTCATTAAATGCTATTCATAATGGTGGTTTTTTTGGTCAAGGAGTTGCATTGGGTGATATTAAAGTTGGTTTTTTATCTGAAGTTCACACAGACTTTGTTCTTGCTGGAATAACAGAAGAGGTTGGATTATTTGGATTGATGGCTTTTACAACTATTTTATTTATTGTTATTTGGAGAATCTTTAGAATAAGTCGAAGAGTTGAAAATCCAATTTATCATCTATTTACTCTTGGAATCGCATTAATGATTATTATTGCATTTTTGATAAATTCTTATGGAATTTCTGGAATGATACCAATAAAAGGTATTGCTGTTCCATTTTTATCTTATGGAGGTTCATCAATGCTTGCAATGGCAGTATCCATGGGATTAGTTTTATCTATTAGTAGAGTAGTAAAAGATGAAGATGTTAAGAAAAAGGTAAAAATTAAATGATTGAAACAGTTGTTGTTACTGGTGGTGGAACAGGTGGGCATTTAAAAGTTGCAGATGCTTTTATTGAAGAGTTTTATAATAGAGGAATAAATGTAATTTTTATTGGTTCCTCTAATGGTCAAGATAAAGCTTGGTTTGAACATGATAGAAGATTAAAAAAAGCAATTTTTTTAGATACTAAAGGGGTAGTAAATAAAAAAGGTTTTGCTAAATTTATCTCTTTATTTAATATTTTTTCAAAAACATTATATTGTTTGAGTTTGTATTCAAAATACAAAATTAAAACAGTTATTAGTGTTGGAGGATTTTCTGCTGCTGCTGCAACTTTTGCTTCAATTTTAAAAATGAATTGTAAATTATATATTCATGAACAAAATTCAAAAATGGGTAAATTAAATCAAATTACATCAAAATTTGCAACTGAGATTTTTTCATCTTTTGATGAAAATTCTTTAGTTAGAGACTATCCTGTATCAAATGAATTTTTTAATTGTGCAAGAGTTAGAGAAAAAATTAAAACAATAGCTTTTTTTGGTGGTTCACAAGGAGCTATTTGTATAAATGATTTTGCTTTAAAAGTTGCTCCAAAACTTAATGAAATGGGAATTAGTATTATTCATCAAACAGGGAAAAGTGATTTTGAAAGAGTAAAAAAAGAGTATGAAAAATTAAATATAAATGCTGATGTTTTTGATTTCTCAAAAGAAATACCTTCAAAAATGTCAAAAGCTGATTTTGCAGTAAGTAGGGCAGGGGCATCAACTCTTTGGGAATTATGTGCAAATTCATTACCAACTTTTTTTATACCTTATAAACATGCAGCAGGTGATCATCAATATTATAACGCAAAGTTTTTAAAAGATAAAGGTTTGTGTTTTTTACAAAGAGAAGATGAATTGAGTGAAGAGTATTTTTTTGAGGTTTTAAAATCAGATATTCATAAAATTAGCATTGAACTTATAAGTTCTATAAGTCCAAATGCTATTGCTTTAATAGTAAATATTATTTTAGAAAATAATAAGAAGTAAGATTCCAAAAACTATTCTATAAATTCCAAAAGCAACAAATGTAAAGTTTTCAAGGAATTTTAGAAATAGTTTTATTGCAAGAAATGCAATAATAAAAGATACAACAAATCCAGTTGCTAAATTTAAAAAATTTCCTCCAACTAAAATTTCATCATGATGTTTTAATAAATCATAAGCTGTTGTTGCGCACATAACTGGAAAGGCGAGTAAAAAAGAAAATTCAGCACTTGTTTTCCTATTTAATCCAACAAGCATAGCTCCAATGATACTTGAACCAGCTCTAGAAGTTCCTGGAATTAATGCAAATATTTGCGCAAATCCAATCCAAGCTGCTTGTTTATATGTAATATTCTCAACATCTAAAGTGTGAGTTGCTTTTTCATCATAGAATTTTTCAACAATTAAAAAAACAATTCCTCCTATGATAAACATCCATGCAACGATTTCTATAGAGAATAATTCTTTGACTTGTTTTGAAAAAATAAAACCAATAATTGCAATAGGTAAAAAAGCAATTAAAACTTTTGTCCATAAATTTATATGTGAAAATGTAAATTTTGATGGATAATTTAGGATAACAGCTAATATTGCAGCAAATTGAATGATTACTTCAAAAGCTTTATTTATATTTGTTTGTTCTAAACCTAAAAATTCACTTGCAACAATCAAATGTCCAGTTGAAGATATTGGTAAAAATTCTGTTATACCTTCAATTATTCCCAAAATCAGAGAATCAAATAATGTCATTTATATCCTTTTTTCTTTAGTTAAATTTAGAAAAAGTTTTAAAGCTCGTTTTTCTTTATAACCCAAATCATAGTCGATTTTTTCTAAGTATTTTAAAATATTTTCTTTTGATACACCACTTCTTTTTGAATATTGTTCTAAAATGTATTGAGGTATTTTTATATATTTTTTATTGAAATTTTTTGTCAATTTTTTTAATCTTTTTTCATGTTTGTTATAACATAAAACAGCAAATACAAAGGGAAGATTATATTTTTTTTGCCACTCTTTGGCTAAATCTAACTTTAAACTATTTGGGTTATCGTGATAAAACTTTAAAGCTTTATCTCCAATAATTACTTCACCTTTTAAATTTAAAACATCTGCAAGTACATTTGAAGTTTTTGATTGATAATCTTTTGCTTCAACTCCTGGAATTAAAAGAACAGATAAAACTTCATTTCGTGCAACAATTCCAAAATCTAAAAATTTCTCATTTCTTGATGCAATTGAAGAAATAAACGCACTATCTACTTTTCTTTTTTTAAATTTATTACTAATATATGAAGGATAAGATTTTTTATATTCTATTATTGATTTTAATTGAGATGATTTAATAGTCTTTTTTATAAAAATATGAAAAGGCAATAAATTTATAAAATCTATTTTTGAAAATATCATAAAGTTTTTGTCCTTATTATGTTAAAATGAAGCCAGTATAATAATATAAATATCATAAGAAGGGATTAAAATGGTTAAAGTAGAATTTTTAGGACCAATTAATAAAGAAGATATGAATTTAGAAATTAATAATCTTAAACAATTGAGTGAAATTTTAAAAAATGATAGTTCAGTTTCTACTTGGCTTGAAACTTGTGCTGTTGCAGTGAATGATACATTAATTAATTCAAAAGATATAATTTTAAATGATGGTGATAAAATTTCACTATTACCTCCTGTTTGTGGTGGATGATATGGAAAATAGAAAAGAGTTTTTAGAACTATTTGATGGGAGTTTGCCTGTTGAAGAGATTACAAATAAATGGTATAAAAAATACAAAAACTCAAATTATGGAGCTATTATAACTTTTGTTGGAGTTGTAAGAGATGAAAATCAAATAGAAGGTTTAAGTTTTGATATATATGAACCAATCTTAAATAATTGGTTTGATGAATGGCAAAAAAAAGCAAATAAAAAAGATGCAATAGTTTTAATGGCTCATAGTCGTGGTGATGTTTTAAATCATGAAAGTTCTTATATTGCAGCTGTTTGTAGTCCTAAAAGAAGAGTTGCATTAGAATTGATAGATGAATTTGTTGAAGATTTTAAAGCTCAAGCTCCAATATGGAAATATGATATTATAAATAATCAAAGAGTTTATGCAAAAGATAGAAGTACAACAATAAAAGGTTCTGGAATCTTATTATGAAATATAAAGTTTTAATAGTTGATGATAGTATATCTGTTTGTAATACTTTAAAAAGTCTCATTGAAAGTGATTTTGATATAGATATTTTTATTGCAAAAAGTATGAAAGAAAGTGCAAATCTACTTCTACAAGAAAAAGGGAAATTTGATATTGTTTTAGCTGATTTAGGTTTACCTGATGCTCCAGATGGTGAGATTATTGATTTTCTTTCAAAATTTAAAATTCCAATTGTAATTCTAACAGGAACTGAAAGTATAGATATTGAAGAAAAATTTAGAGATAAAAATATTGTTGATTATATAATTAAAGATGGACTTTCAGCATTAACTTATGCTACATCAATTGTTAAAAGAATTATGCACAATAAGGATATAAAAGTTTTGGTTGTTGATGATTCAAAATTATTTGTTGATAAATCAATAGAATTATTAAGTAGATATAAAATTGTTGCTTTAAGTGCTTATGATGGAGATGAAGCATTTGAAACTTTAAAACAAAATAGTGATATAAAAATTGTTTTAACTGATTATTTAATGCCAAAAATGAATGGTTTAGAATTGACTAAAAGAATTAGAAAAGATTATAGTAAAGATGAATTATCAATAATCGTTACTTCAAATGATTCAAGTAAAAAAATACCTGCAAAATTTTTAAAATACGGAGCAAATGATTTTTTATATAAAGGTTTTTCAAATGAAGAATTTTTTGCAAGAATAAATTCAAATATAGAAATTTTGGAGTTATTTGATGAGATTAAAAATAAAGCAAACAAAGATTATTTAACTGGATTATATAATAGAAGATATTTATTTGATATAGGAAATAAATTATATGAAGATTGTAAACTTAATAATAAAACTTTTGCAATTGCAATTATTGATATTGATAATTTTAAAAATATAAATGATACATATGGACATGATATTGGCGATATTGCTTTAAAAGAAGTTTCTAAAGTTTTGAATAATAATATTAGTTCAAATGCATTGATTAGTAGATTAGGTGGAGAAGAATTTTGTATATGTTTCTACAATAGAAGTGAAAGTGAAATTACTGAGCTTTTAGAATATATAAGAAAAGAATTTGAAAATAATGTTATTAAAATTGGAAAATTAAATATACAATATACAATATCAATTGGTTATAGTTTAGAATTTGGGAAAAATATTGATTGTATGATACAAAATGCAGATAAATATTTATATTTAGCAAAAAAAGAAGGAAGGAATAGAGTAAGAAGAGATGAGAGTAGATTTACATAATCACACAATTTTATGTAATCATGCAACAGGAAGTGTTGATGATTATATACAAAAAGCAATAGAAATAGGTATCGATGAATATGGTTTTTCTGATCATGCTCCAATGAATTATGATCCAAAATATAGAATGGATATAACACAAAAAAATCTTTATGAAAGATGGATACTTGATGCAAAAGAAAAATATAAAAATCAAATAAAGATTCTCTTAGGATATGAAGTTGATTATTTGGATGGATATTTATTGGATGAAATACTAAATGCTAAAGTTGATTATCTTATAGGTTCTGTTCATTTTTTAAAAAATAAAGATGATATGTGGGGATTTGATAATCCAGAATTTATTGGCGTGTATAAATCAAAAGATATAGATACTATTTGGATTGAATATTTTGATGCAATAGAATCAATGGCAAAAACAGGTTTATTTGATATTGTAGGGCATTTTGATTTGATAAAAGTATTTAAGTTTTTACCTAAAAAAGATATTAGAATTTTGGCAAAAAATGCATTAAATCAAATTAAAAAATCAAATATGGTTTTAGAAATTAATCCAGCAGGACTTAGAAAACCAATAAATGAATCTTATCCTTCAAAACAGTTATTAGAAATTGCTTATGAATTAGGAATTGATATTACTTTTGGTTCTGATGCACATAATCTTGAACAAATTGGATTTAAATATGATGAAGTTACAAGCTTGGCAAAGGAAATAGGATATGCTAAATGTGTAACTTTTGAGTGTCGAGATAAAAAAAATATTGAATTTTAATTAGTTATATTATTTTGAATATAATTGTATAAAAAATATACAGCTGTTTTATTTTAATTTTTATATTTTTGGATACAATTATTGAAATAATTTGAAGGAGTTAAACCTATGGGTAAGTTCGTTAATAGTATCGAAGAATTTTTTGAGTATAGTAAAGCAAATGAAGTTAATTTTGTAGATTTTAGATTTACAGATATGAAAGGTATGTGGCATCATGTTACATATAAATTTAATGCAGTAAGTGCTTCTAGTTTAGAAAATGGTATGCCATTTGATGGTTCATCAATTGAAGCTTGGCAACCAATTCACAGATCAGATATGCTTTTAAAACCAGATGTACAAACTGCGTTTTTAGATCCATTTACAGCTGATTCAACAATCATTGTTATTTGTGATGTTTATGATATTTACAAAAATGAAATGTATGAAAAATGTCCAAGATCAATCGCTAAAAAAGCGTTAAAACATTTATCAGAATCTGGATTAGGAGATGTTGCATACTTTGGACCTGAAAATGAGTTCTTTGTATTTGAAGATGTAAAAATTAAAGATACAATTAATGAGTCTTATTATAGAGTTGATTCAGAAGATGGTGAATGGAATGATTCAACAGATTATGAAGGTGGAAATATGGGTCATAGACCAAGAACTAAAGGTGGATATTTCCCTGTAGCTCCAATTGATAATGGTGTAGATTTAAGAGCTGAAATGATGCAAGTATTAGAGCAAGTTGGATTAGAAGTTGTTTTAGGTCACCACGAAGTTGCACAAGGTCAACATGAAATCGGTATTGTATTTGGAGATTTAATTGAAGCTTCTGATAACGTACAAAAATTAAAATATGTTATCAAAATGGTAGCTCACTTAAATGGTAAATCAGCTACATTTATGCCAAAACCATTATATGGTGATAATGGAAATGGAATGCACGTACACCAATCAATCTGGAAAGAAGGTAAAAACTTATTTTACAAACAAGGTGAATATGGTAATTTAAGTGAAACTGCTAGACATTATGTTGGTGGAGTATTTAAACACGCTAGAGCTGTTGCAGCATTTACAAATGCATCAACTAACTCATATAAAAGATTAATTCCAGGATTTGAAGCTCCTTCAATTTTAACTTATTCATCACAAAATAGATCTGCATCTTGTAGAATTCCTTACGGTGCTGGTGAAAAAGCAACTAGAATTGAAATGAGATTCCCAGATTCAACTTCTTGTCCATACTTAGCATTTGCTGCTATGCTAATGGCTGGATTAGACGGTATTAAAAATAAATATGAGCCAGTAGGTCCAATGGATGACGATTTATTTGAATTATCTTTAGATGAAATTAGAGAAAGACAAATTCCTCAAATGCCTCATACATTAAGAGGAGCTTTAGAAGCTTTAATTAGAGATTGTGATTTCTTAAAACCTGTGTTCTCACAAGATATGATTGATACATACCAACACTATAAATTTGAAACTCAAGTTTGGCCTTATGAAGCAAGACCAACTGCATTTGAATTTAAAACAACTTATTCTTGTTAATAAGAATTTAGTTATATAAAAAGGGGCAAGTTCTTATGAACTAGCCCCTTTTTTAATGGAAAAAATATTTATTAAGTTAGATTAGAAATTAATATAAACAAATAGAAGTTTTAGAATTCTAAAACTTCTTCATTTGGATTTATTGGTTGTTGAATAATTTGTGTATCAATTTCAGGAAGAGGTGATTTTTCAGTATAAAGTTCTTCTTTTCCATTTATATTTGTTGTATAGACATTTTCAGGTTTAATAAAAGTTCTTGGAATTTCTGGATGCAATTCTAAATATTTTTTAAAGAAATAAGAAAATACAGGTGCTGCAATTTTTCCACCACCTTCAGTTCTTCTCATTGGCATATTATTATCATTACCAAACCAAATAATTGTTTGAATTGAAGGTGAATATCCACAAAACCAAGCATCAACATTGTTATTTGTTGTTCCTGTTTTTCCTGCTAATTCAATACCTTCAACTTTTGCAGCTTTTCCTGTTCCTCTATTTACCACATCAGTTAAAATTGATGTCATGAGATAATTTTGTTCAGGTGTGTTAATCTCTTTTGTTTGTGGTCCAAAATTAACACTTTCACCATTTTTATTTACAATTTGTTCGATGATATATGGTTTAACTTGTATACCATTATTTGCAAAAGCACTATATGCTTCACTAAATTCAACTAATGAAACACTCATTGATCCTAAAGTAATAGATAAATTATCAACTAAATCTTTAAATCCATATTTTTTTAATTCTTCCATTACTATGGGTACACCAACATCTGTTACCAAGTTTAATGTTGATAAATTTCTTGATGCAACTAATGAATCTCTTAAACTTACAATTCCTTGGAAATTCCCACTATAATTTTTTGGTTGCCATTTTTTCTGAACACCACCAACTGTGTAGTTATATGTTCTTGAAATATCAAATAATTGAGAAGCTGGATTATATCCTTCATTCAAGGCAGTTTGATATAAAAATGGCTTAATTGCACTTCCTGCTTGTCTTTTTGATTGAAATGCTCTATTAAATACAGATTGATTATAATCAACTCCTCCAACAAAGGCTAGAATTTTACCCGTATTACTTTCAAGAGAAATCATTGCTCCATTTAATTCTTTAACATAAGAATCATCATCTGGATTTTTAGAAGATTTTCTAAAATTTAAATCTCTCTTAATAGCTTCGTCATAAGAAGCTTTTAGAGCTTCTTTCGCTATTTCTTGTGCATCTATGTCAATAGTTAAATAAATTTTATATCCACCATATAGAATATCAGGAATATCATTTATTAATTGACTTATTGCATAATCAACAGCATACGGTGCTTTATTTTTTGTCAAAGTTTGATTATAAATAATAGGAGTTTCTTTCATTGATTCTTCGTATTGTTCTTTATTAATCCATCCAAGAGTATTTAATCTTGTGATAACTTGATTTGCACGAGCTAGTGAGATTTTAAGATTTTTTGTTGGGTCATAAAAACTTGGAGCTCTTGGAAGTCCAACAAGAATAGCCATCTCTTTTAAAGATAATTCATATAAATCTTTATTAAAATATCCTTTTGCAGCTGTTTTTATTCCATAATATCCATGTCCAAAATATACATGATTTAAATATCGCTCAAGTATTTCTTCTTTTGTAAGAACAGTTTCTAACCTAATAGCTAGTAGTGCTTCTTTTACTTTTCTCATCAATTTTTTTTCTCTTGTCAAAACAAGCATTTTTATTAATTGTTGAGTTAATGTACTTGCTCCTTCAACATATCCACCTGCTTTAATATTTTTTATCATTGCACGGCTAATAGCATCGGGATTAATACCTGAGTGTTCAAAAAATTGTGTATCTTCAATGGCAACTAATCCTTCGATTATTCTTGCAGGAATGTCATCATATTTTACATATTCTCTGTTTTCATCTTTAAATGTGTTTGCAATAAGCTTTCCATCTTTATCAAAAAATTGAGTACTTTGTTTTGGTGAATAATTTACAACAGCATCAACATCATGTTTAATTTCATCATATAAATTGTATAACCAGCCACAAACTACTAATCCTACAATAACAAAAAGACCAAAAATATATTTCATCATATTTAATTCCTAAAATCTTTATTTTTAAAAGTTGAGTTAATCAATTTTTTAGTGTAATCTTCCTTTGGTGAAGATAAAATATCTTTCGTCGAACCTTTTTCAATTATAATTCCATCTTTTATAATAACAATATCTTTACAAATTTCTTTAATTGAATTTATATCATGAGTTACAAAAAGAATTAATATATTTAAACGTTTTTTTAAATCATTAATAATATTGATAATATTATTTTTATTTTCCTCATCAAGTGCAGTTGTAGGTTCATCTAACAAAAGTAGTTTTATATTTCTACTTATTGCAATTGCAATTACAACTCTTTGAATTTGTCCTCCACTTAATTGTGTAGGGAATTTATTTAATATTGACTCATCTAAAGCTAATAATTTTAAAACTTCTTCTTTTTTTTCATCTGAACAAAAAAATTGGTTTTTTATTTTTGTCATTGATGATAAAGAAGTAAAAGGATTTTGTGGTATAAACCCAATAGTGTCATAATTTAATTTAAAATTAGAGTCTATAACTTTTTCTGTTTTCATAAAAGATGGAAGAAGATTTAATAAAGATTTCAATGTTAAAGATTTTCCACTTCCACTTTCTCCAATTAGAGCTGTTGAATCAGTGATATCAAATGAAATATTAACTAAAGTTTTTTCATTTGCATCAATTATTAATTTATTAATTTTTATATATAGCACAAATTATCTTTTATATTAATGGTTTGTCCATTTCTTTAGGAATCTCTAAATTCATCAATTTTAAAACTGTAGGAGCGATATTATTTAAACTTCCAGTTTTAACCTCTTTTACCCCATTTGCATAAACAAAACAATAAACATCTCCAACAGTATGATTTGTTAGAATATTTCCATCCTCATCTTTCATCATTTCACAATTTCCATGATCAGATGTTAATATAATATTGTAATTTTGTTTTTTTGCAAGTTCAAAAATTAAACCTAATTCAAAATCAACAGCTTCAACAGCTTTTACAGCTGCATCAAATACACCTGTATGTCCAACCATATCACCATTTGCAAAGTTAACAACTATAAAATCTGTATTATTATTCATAGCAGTTCTAACAGCATCTCCCACTTGAGGTGCTGACATTTCTGGTTGTAAATCATATGTTGCAACTTGAGGTGAAGGAATTAAAACTCTTGTTTCATTTAACATAGGTTCTTCAACTCCTCCATTAAAGAAAAATGTAACGTGAGCATATTTTTCTGTTTCAGCTGTATGAAGTTGAGATAAACCAGCATTTGAAATTACTTCAGCTAAAGTATTTTTTGGAGATTCTTTTGGAAATAAAATAGCAATAGGTGTATTTTTATCATATTGTGTCATAGTTGCAAGATTTAGTGAACCTTTAAAAGTATCAAATTCATTAAAGTTTTTATTTGCAAAAACAGAAGAAATTTCTCTCATTCTATCACTTCTAAAATTACAGAAAATTATTCCATCATTCTCTTTTATTCCTTCATATCCTTCAAATGCAGTTGGAAGAATAAATTCATCAAAGATTTGGTTTTCATATGAATCTTTTAAATAAGTTAAAATATCATTTGTAGTTGATGGAGTTGCAAAAGTTATCGCATCATAACCTTTTTTTACTCTATCCCATCTATTATCTCTATCCATTGTGTAGTATCTTCCTGCAATTGTTGCAATTTTTATATCTTTATCACAAATCTCTAAAATTTGATTTATATATTTTTGTGCACAATCAGGAGCTACATCTCTACCATCTGTAATAATATGTATAAATACTTTTTTATTAGATTGTTTTGCAATTTTTGCCATTGCAATAATATGGTCAATATGAGAATGAACTCCTCCATCACTTAATAATCCTAATAAATGAATATTATTTGATACTTCGATAATATTTTTTAAAACTTCATTATCTTTTAAAGTATTGTTTTCAATTGCAATATTTATTTTTACTAAATCTTGATATAAAATTCTACCACTACCAATAGTCATATGTCCCACTTCACTATTTCCCATTTGTCCATCTGGTAATCCAACAAATTTACCATAAGTATGAATTAATGAATAAGGAACATTTTTAAATAAATAATCATAAGTTGGAGTATTTGCACTAGAAAAAGCATTAAATTTATCTGAAGGATTGTAGCCTATTCCATCAGTTATTATAAGTAGTGTTTTATTTGTCATTATTTAAACCTTTTAAAAAGTATTATATATTATAATCGCGCAATTATATCAAAATCAAGGTTCAAGTTTGTTTTATTGGTTTTATAGACACCTAGAGATTAACATCTTTCAATATATTTCAGTGAGAGCTGGAATGAGTTTTTTTATAGCTTTTGTTTTAACAATGTATTTAATGCCAAAGTTTATTAGTTGGGCGAAAAAAAAGAAAGCATCGCAGCCAATTTATGAACTTGCGCCTGAAAGTCATCAAACAAAAGTTGGAACCCCAACTATGGGTGGAGTAGTTTTTATTTTTTCAACAATAATTGCTACAGTTCTTACTGCAAAATTAAGTAACTATTATGTTGCAGGTGGCTTATTATGCTTAGCTCTTTTTTCATTAATTGGTATGCAAGATGATTATTCTAAAATATCAAAAGATAAAAATTCAGCAGGTTTGAGTGCAAGAGCAAAACTGATATTACAATTTCTTTGTGCTGCAATTATTGCTTTTATAGCTTATCATTATGGACATTCAAGTGAATTATATACACCTTTTTATAAATACCCTTTATTTAATATGGGAATTTTAGCAGTAGTTTTTTGGATGTTTATTATTGTAGGGTCTTCTAATGCTGTTAATCTAACTGATGGATTAGATGGTTTAGCAACAGTTCCTTCTATAATGGCATTTTTTACTTTATCAGTATTAGCATATGTTACTGGACATGCAGTTTTTTCAACATATTTATTGTTACCAAATATTCAAACTGTAGGTGAATTAGCGATTATGGGAAGTGCAATATGTGGAGCTTTGATTGGATTCTTATGGTTTAACTCTCATCCAGCAGAGATATTTATGGGTGATTCAGGTTCTTTACCTTTAGGTGCATTTATGGGCTATATGGCAATTGTTGCGAAATCAGAAATATTATTATTAGCAATTGGATTTATTTTTGTTTTAGAAACAGTATCTGTAATATTACAAGTTGGTTCTTATAAGTTAAGACAAAAAAGAATATTTTTAATGGCACCTATTCATCACCATTTTGAGAAAAAAGGCTGGAAAGAAAATAAAATTATTGTAAGATTCTGGATTATTGCATTTATGACAAATTTAGTAGCTTTATTAAGTTTAAAAATCAGATAAAGAAAAAGTAATGAAAATAAATAACAAAAAAATAAGAATTTTAGGCAAAGGTATCACTGCATTAGCTTTAAAAGATAAATTTCCTAACGCTACATTATATGACGACAAAGATTTTGATACATATGATAAAAGTAGTGATGAATTAACTGTTGTAAGTCCTGGAATTCCACCTTATAATAAAATGGTTTTAAATTCAAATAATGTAATTAGTGACTATGATTTATTTCAAGATATTATGCCTTTTTCTATTTGGATATCTGGAACAAATGGAAAAACAACTACAACACAAATGTGTCAACACTTATTAAATGAATATGATTCGGTTTGTGGTGGAAATATTGGAATACCATTAAGTCATTTAGATGAAAATAAAAAGATATGGATTTTAGAAACTTCATCTTTTACTTTACATTATACTTATAAGTCAAAACCTAATATTTATTTATTATTGCCAATAACAGAAGATCATATAACTTGGCATGGTTCTTTTGAAGAATATAAAAATGCAAAATTAAAACCTCTTGAATTAATGAATGAAAATGATGTAGCAATCATCCCTTCTGAATTTAAAGATTTTAAAACAGATGCTTTTGTTATAACATATAATAATAGTGATGATTTATGTAATCATTTTGGTTTTGATAAATCTAAAATTAATTTTAAAGAGCCATTTCTTTTAGATGCAATTTTAGCAATGGTTACAAGAAAAATTATATTTGATGAAATTAATTATGATTTAATAAACCAATTTAAAATAGATAAACATAAAGTTGAAGAATTTTTTGATAAAAAAAATAGATTATGGATTGATGATAGCAAAGCAACAAATGTTGATGCGACTATAAATGGTTTAACTCCATATAGAAAAGATAATTTACATCTTATATTAGGTGGAGATGATAAAGGTGCAAATTTAAAACCTTTGTTTGAAAATATAAACAATCTAGATTTAATTGTTTATGCAATTGGAAGTAACACAGATAAAATAGTTGATTATTGTAATGAATATTCAATAAAAGTAGAAAAATGTAATTATTTATATATTGCAGTAGAAAAAATGAGTAATAATATGAAAGAAAAAAGTATAGGTATTTTATCTCCAGCTGCTGCATCATTGGATCAATTTAAGTCTTATGCACATCGTGGTAATGAATTTAAAGAATTAGTAAATAGTTTAAGCAAATATTAATAAAACTACTTGTATAATCTCACTCCAATTTGCATTGGTTCGATAGCTCAGTCGGTAGAGCAAAGGATTGAAAATCCTTGTGTCGACAGTTCGATTCTGTCTCGAACCACCATTTTATTTTTTGGTGCTGGTGTAGCTCAGTTGGCTAGAGCAGCTGATTTGTAATCAGCAGGTCGGGGGTTCGACTCCCTTCACCAGCTCCATTTTTATGTCGTGCGTAATCTAAAAGACAGCGCTTGACCAGAACAATAATATTTTTCAACGGTGAGGTTGGAGAGTGGTCAAATCCTGCGGACTGTAAATCCGCCGCCTTAGGCTTCGAAGGTTCGAATCCTTCTCTCACCACCACGCAATGTTGCGGGAGTAGCTCAGTTGGCTAGAGCTTCTGCCTTCCAAGCAGACTGTCGCGAGTTCGAGTCTCGTCTCCCGCTCCATATTTTATTGATTACTGGGAGCTGAGTTATAAGCACAATTTTTTATAACTCTTTATTTATTTAACTCCCATTAAAGTTTTTTTTAGTATTTATTAAATATAATACGCAACGCAATTTTAAATTGCAAAAATTAATAATAAAATCCCCTCTGAATAGAGAAGCCTAGTGGGCTTATCTACTCAGAGGGCAATAACCAAAAATTTAGAAGGGGAATTCTATGGCAAAAGAAAAATTTTCAAGAAATAAGCCACACGTTAACATCGGTACAATTGGACACGTTGACCACGGTAAAACTACTTTGACAGCTGCTATTTCTGCTGTTCTTGCAGTAAAATATGGTGGAGAGATGAAAGATTATGATCAAATCGACAATGCTCCAGAAGAAAGAGAAAGAGGTATTACAATTGCTACTTCTCATATCGAGTATGAAACTGATAAAAGACACTATGCACACGTTGATTGTCCAGGACACGCGGATTACGTTAAAAACATGATTACTGGTGCTGCACAAATGGATGGAGCAATCTTAGTTATTGCTGCAACTGATGGACCAATGGCTCAAACAAGAGAGCATATCTTATTATCAAAACAAGTTGGAGTTCCATATATCGTTGTATTTATGAACAAAGAAGATCAACTTGATGAGCAAGACAAAGACGAAATGTTAGAGCTTGTTGAAATGGAAATTAGAGAATTATTATCTACATATGATTTTCCAGGTGATGACACTCCAATTATTGCAGGTTCTGCATTCCAAGCATTAGAAGAAGCTAAAGCTGGAACTGTTGGTCCATGGGCAGAAAAAGTTGTAGCTTTAATGGATGCAGTTGATTCTTATATTCCAACTCCAGAAAGAGATGTTGATCAAGATTTCTTAATGCCAGTTGAAGATGTATTCTCTATCTCAGGAAGAGGAACAGTTGTTACTGGAAGAATTGAAAAAGGAACAATTAAAGTAGGTGAGACTATTGAAATCGTTGGATTCTCTGATACTAAAACAACTACTGTAACTGGTGTTGAAATGTTTAGAAAAGAAATGGAACAAGGTCAAGCTGGAGATAACTGCGGTATTCTTTTAAGAGGAATCAAAAAAGAAGAAGTAGAAAGAGGACAAGTTTTATGTAAACCTAAAACAATTACTCCACATACAAAATTCAGATGTGAAGTGTATATCCTTTCTAAAGAAGAAGGTGGTAGACATACTCCATTCTTCTCAGGATATAGACCACAATTTTATGTAAGAACAACAGACGTAACTGGTTCTTGTACATTACCAGAAGGTACAGAAATGGTTATGCCAGGTGATAATGTAGAAATGACAGTTGAATTAGTTGCTCCAATTGCTCTAGACAAAGGTACTAAATTTGCTATTAGAGAAGGTGGTAGAACTGTAGGTGCTGGAGTTGTTGCTGAAATCATTGAATAAGGATTGTTATGGCAAATGCAGTAAGAATTAAAATAGGATTAAAATGTCAAGAAAGTGGAGATATTAACTACACTACATGGAAAAATCCAAAAACTCACACTGAAAAGTTTGAGGTAAAAAAATATAGTCCAAGATTAAAAAAACATACTTTGCACAAAGAAGTAAAATTAAAATCTTAAAACAATTGAACTTGTAGTTTTTAACTACAAGTTCAAAATTATAGGTCAGTAGCTCCAATGGTAGAGCGCCGGATTCCAAATCCGATGGTTGTGGGTTCGAGTCCCTCCTGGCCTGCCACTTAAATTTTTTTAAAAGAAGTGTTCTCTTTTTTTGAAAGAATTTAAAGCTTAATGAAGCAATCAAAAACGGAGTTAATGGTGAATAGATTAAGAAATTATTATGCTAGCGCAAAATCTGAATTACTAAAAGTAATTTTTCCTATAAAAGAACAAATTAGATCAGCATATTTATCTGTTTTTATAGTTGTTACTGTAATTACACTATTTTTAGCTCTTATTGATGGAATAATGTCATTAAGTTTATCTTCGATAATCAATTAAGGAATTAAAATGGCACATAAATGGTATGCAATACAAACTTATTCTGGTAGTGAATTATCTGTAAAAAAAGCTTTAATTAAATTAGCAGAAGAAATGGCAGATGATAGAATAGCAGAAGTTTTAGTTCCAACTGAAGATTTAATTGAAATAAAAAAAGGTAAAAAATCTATTGTAGAAAGACCATTATATCCTGCGTATGCGTTTGCGAAAATTGATTTAGATACAGGTTTATGGCATAGAATTCAATCAATGCCAAAAGTTGGAAGATTTATTGGTGAATCGAAAAAACCAACTGCACTTTCAGAAAAAGATATAAATCTAATTTTAGAAAAAGTTAAAAATAGAGCAGCAGCTAAGCCAAAAGTTTCATTTGATGAAGGTGAAATGGTAAGAATTAATGAAGGTCCTTTTGCTAATTTTAATGGCTTAGTTGAAGATTTTGATATGGTTTCTGGATTGTTGAAACTAAATGTGTCAATTTTTGGAAGAAATACACCTGTTGAAATATCTTATACTCAAGTTGAAAGAGTAATTTGATATTTTTATTATAGGCATTAGGCAAAAAAACTAGCTTCTTAACATATAGTTTTCTTGCCTAATGTCTAATCATTAAAATTTTTTTAAAGGAATAGCATGGCTAAAAAAATTCAAGGGCTACTAAAATTACAGATACCTGCGGGTGCTGCAAATCCATCACCACCTGTTGGACCAGCTTTAGGTCAAAGAGGTGTTAATATTATGGAATTTTGTAAAGCTTTTAATGAAAAAACAAAAGATAAAGCAGGATATAGAATTCCTGTAGTTATCACTGTTTATACAGATAAAAGTTTTACATTCGAAGTAAAACAACCACCAATGACAGATTTAATTAAAAAAATCTCAGGTGTTAAAACAGGTTCAAGTAATCCACTTAAAAATAAAGTTGGAAAACTTTCAAAAGAACAAATTATGGAAATAGTTGATTTAAAAATCAAAGATTTAAATACAGATGATAGAGAAGTTGCTGCAAAAATTGTTGCGGGTTCTGCTAGATCAATTGGTATTGAAACAGAATTATAAGAATCTGTTTTGAGAAAGTCTTACCACCGGACTTATAATGGCGGTAGCAAAATAATAAACTTGCGGAGAAAATAATGGCAAAAATTTCAAAAAGATATAAAGCATTAGCTGAAAAAATAGAAAATAAAAAATACTCTTTAGCTGAAGCTTGTGATACAGTTAAAGAATTAAAATCAGCTAAATTTGATGAGAGCGTTGAAATCGCACTTAATTTAAATGTAGATCCAAGACATGCTGACCAAATGATTAGAGGTGCGGTTGTACTTCCAAATGGAACTGGTAAAACTGTAAGAGTTGCAGTATTTGCAAAAGGTTTAAAATTGGATGAAGCAAAAGCAGCAGGTGCAGATATTGTTGGTAATGATGATTTAGCAGAAGCTATCCAAGCTGGAAATATCAATTTTGATGTTTTAATTGCAACTCCTGATTGTATGGGAATTGTAGGAAAAGTTGGAAGAATCTTAGGACCAAAAGGTTTAATGCCAAATCCTAAAACTGGAACAGTAACTATGGATGTTACAAAAGCTGTAAATGATGCTAAAGGTGGTCAAGTTACATATAGAGTTGATAAAAAAGGTAATATGCAAGCAGCAGTTGGGAAAGTTTCTTTTTCATCAGAAGCAATTAGAGAAAATATTGCAGCATTTGTGGCGGCAATTAATAAGGCAAAACCATCAACTGCAAAAGGTAGATATATTACTAATGCAGCTGTATCATTAACTATGAGTCCATCAATTGTTTTAGATAATATGGAATTAATGGAAATTAGATAAGGTAAACCTTATCTAATTTTTTTAACATTCAATAATAAAGATAGAATCTTTATTATTGAGTGTTATTCAAAGCACTGAAATAAAACTGAAGACAGCTGGTAAGAGACACCTCCGTTTCTTGTAAGTCCCGCCTAAGTCGATGTTTTGAAGGGAGGAAAAAATGACTAGACAAGAAAAATCAAAAATTATTAATTTTTTAACAGAAGAGTTTAAATCTTCTTTAGCGGTTGTTGTTTGTGATTACAAAGGACTAACTCACAAAGAATTAGAATCTTTAAGAAAAGAAGCAAGAGCAAATAATACAAAAGTTCAAGTTGCTAAAAATACTTTAGTTACTGTTGCTGTTAAAAATGCAGAGCTTGGTGATGTTGAATTAAGTGGTACAAATATTTTCTTATGGTCTGAAGATCAAATTTCAGCTTGTAAAGTAGCTGATAAATTTGCATCTACTAACAAAGAAAAATTTGCTATTAAATCAGGTATCATTGAAGGTAAAATTGCTGACTTTGCTACTGTTAATGCATTTGCTAAATTACCATCTAGAGAAGAACTTCTTGGTATGCTTGCATCTGTATGGATGGGGCCAGTTAGAAACTTTACTATTGGTCTTGATGCACTTAGAAGAAAAAAAGAAGAAGAGGCAGCTTAATTATTTAAGCTATTAATATTAAAATAAAAAAATAATAAGGAAAATGAAATGGCAATTTCTAAAGAAGACGTTTTAGAATTTATCTCTGGTTTATCTGTATTAGAATTATCAGAATTAGTTAAAGAATTTGAAGAAAAATTTGGTGTATCTGCTCAACCTGTAGCAGTTGCTGGTGGTGCTGTAGCTGCTGTTGAAGCTGCTGAAGAAAAAACTGAGTTTGATGTTGTTATCTTAGATTCAGGTGATAAAAAAATTAATGTAATTAAAGAAATTAGAGCATTAACTGGTTTAGGATTAAAAGAAGCTAAAGATGCAGCTGAGCAAACTCCTTCTACAATCAAAGAAGGAATTTCAAAAGCGGATGCTGAAGCAGCTAAAGCAGCTTTAGAAGCAGCTGGTGCTAAAGTAGAAATTAAATAATTACTTTGTAATTATTGACTGTTATACAGGGATTTCCCTGTATATAGTTAGGCATCTTTGAGGGCTAAGGTTAAAATTTAATAGAAATTTTAACCCTATCCTTTATGGATGCTTTTGTGCTTTATATAAATAAAAGCAAACTTAACCAAATTTTATAACAAGGCCGACAATGTTAAACTCTTTAAAATCTGGTAATAGACTTAGAGTTGATTTTGCAAAAAATCCACAACAAATTGAAATTCCAAACTTATTACAACTACAACAAACTTCGTATGATACTTTCTTGATGATAGGTCAAGAAGAGAGATCTGCTGCTGGAATTGAAAAAGTATTTAAATCTATTTTCCCTATACATGACGTTCAAAACAGAATTACACTAGATTATTTAGGTTCAGAAGTAGGTAAACCTAAATATGATGTAAGAGAATCAATGGTTAGAGGATTAACATACTCTATTCCTCTAAAAATCAATATTAGATTAACTTTATGGGATTTAGACGAAAAAACTGGTGAAAAAATCGGTGTTAAAGATATGAAAGAACAATCTTTATTTATTAGAGAAATTCCTTTAATGACTGATAGAACTTCTTTTATAGTTAATGGTGTTGAAAGGGTAGTTGTTAATCAATTACATAGATCACCTGGTGTAATTTTTAAAGAAGAAGAATCAAATACAGCTGACAATAAACTTATTTATACTGGTCAAATTATTCCAGACAGAGGTTCATGGTTATATTTTGAATATGATGCAAAAGATGTATTATATGTAAGAATTAATAAAAGAAGAAAAGTACCAGTTACTATTTTATTTAGAGCATTAGGTTATTCAAAAGAAGATATTGTTAAATTATTCTATCCAATTGTAAATATTAAAGTTAAAAATAATAAATTTTTAACAGAATTTAACCCTGATGATTTTATGGGAAGAATTGAATATGATGTAAAAGATGATAAAGGTAATTTAGTTATTGCTGCTGGAAAAAGATTAACACTTAGAAAAGCAAAAGCTTTAATTGAAGGTGGTTTAAAATTAATTGAATATCCATTGGAACAATTAATGGATAGAAGTACAGCTAATACTATTTATGATCCAGAATCAGGAGAAGTATTATTTGATGCACTAACAAATTTAGATGAATTAAAATTAAAAAAACTTTTAGATTTAGGTTTTGATAATTTTGATATTGCAAATGATTTAGCTCCAGGTATTGATAATTCTATTATTAATGCATTTAAAGCAGATGCAGAATCTTTAAAACTTTTAAAACAAACTGAGCAAATTGATGATGAAAATGATTTATCAGCAATAAGAATCTACAAAGTTATGAGACCAGGTGAACCTGTTACTAAAGAAGCTGCTAAAGATTTCGTTAAAAAATTATTCTTTGATCCAGAAAGATACGACTTAACAAAAGTTGGAAGAATGAAAATGAATCATAAACTTGGTGTTAATGTACCTGAATATGTTACTACTTTAACTTATGAAGATGTTATTAAAACAGTTCAATATTTAGTAAAAGTTAAATCTGGACATGGTCATATTGATGATAGAGATCACTTAGGTAATAGAAGAATTAGAGCAATTGGTGAATTATTAGCAAATGAATTACATGCTGGTTTAATCAAAATGCAAAAAGCAATTAGAGATAAAATGACTACTTTATCTGGTACTTTAGAAGATATTATGCCACATGATTTAGTTAACTCTAAAATGATTACTTCAACAATTACTGAATTCTTTACATCTGGGCAATTATCACAATTTATGGATCAAACTAATCCATTATCTGAAGTTACTCATAAAAGAAGACTATCAGCACTTGGAGAAGGTGGTCTTGTAAAAGAGAGAGCTGGATTTGAAGTAAGGGACGTTCACCCAACTCACTATGGAAGAATTTGTCCTGTTGAAACTCCAGAGGGACAAAATATCGGTCTTATCAATACTTTATCAACTTTCTCTAAAGTTAATGAGTTAGGATTTATCGAAGCTCCATATAAAACAGTTGTTGATGGTGTAGTAACTAATGAAATTAAATACTATACAGCAACTCAAGAAGAGGGATTAGTTATTGCTCCTGGTTCAACAAAAGTTGATGAAAATGGAAAAATTGTTGAATCACTAATTGAAGCTAGAAAAGATGGTGAAATCTTACTAATGGAAAGAAGTAGTGTCGATTTAATTGATATTTCTTCTCAAATGGTTATGGGGGTTGCTGCTTCTTTAATTCCATTCTTAGAACACGATGATGCCAATAGAGCACTTATGGGATCAAACATGATGCGACAAGCTGTTCCATTATTAAGACCAAATGCACCTGTTGTGGGTACTGGTTTAGAAAAAACAGTTGCAAGAGATGCATGGGAAGCTATTAAAGCAAATAGAGCTGGACTTGTTGAAAAAGCTGATGCTAAAAACATTTATGTTAGAGGTGAAGATGAAAATGGTGCTTTCATTGATCATTATATTGTAAATAAAAATGTAAGAACAAATAATAATACATCATTTGGACAAAGAATAGCTGTAACTGAAGGTCAATTTGTTGAAAAAGGTCAAGTTATTGCGGATGGTCCATCTATGGATAAAGGTGAATTAGCTGTTGGTGTTAATGCAATGGTTGCATTCATGCCATGGAATGGATATAACTATGAGGATGCTATTATCTTATCTGAAAGATTAATAGAAGAAGATGCATTTACATCAGTTCACATTTATGAAAAAGAAGTTGAATGTAGAGAATTAAAACATGGTAATGAAGAAATAACAAGAGATTTACCAGGTGTTAAAGAAGAATCAATTGTTCATTTAGATAATTCAGGTATTGTAAAAATTGGAACTTTTGTTAAACCAGGAATGATTTTAGTTGGAAAAGTAACTCCAAAAGGTGAAATTAAACCAACTCCAGAAGAAAGATTATTAAGAGCAATTTTTGGTGAAAAAGCAGGTCATGTTATTAATAAATCATTAGTATGCCCTACATCAATGGAAGGTACGGTTGTTGATGTAAAAGTATTTACTAAAAAAGGTTATGAAAAAGACGAAAGAGCAATAGCTGAAATTGAAGCAGAAAAAGCAGAATTAGATTTAAAACATCATGATAAATTATTAATGCTTGATAGAGAAGAAATTTTAAAAATAAATGATTTATTATTAAAATCAACTTTAATAAAAGATGTTGAACTTGATGATATCACATATAAAAAAGGTGAAACAATTCCTGTTGATGTATTAAACAATGTTAATAGATTTGCAATGAAAAAAGTTGTTTCATCTTATTCAAAAGAGATTGAAAAAGCTTATAATGATATTAAAGAACATTTTATTAAACAGAAAGCTCATTTAAGAGATGAACACGAAGAAAAACTTCAAATTTTAGAACATGATGATATTTTACCTAGTGGTGTTATTAAACAAGTAAAAGTTTATATTGCAACTAAAAGAAAAATTAAAGTTGGGGATAAAATGGCTGGACGTCATGGAAACAAAGGTATCGTTTCTAATATCGTTCCAAAAGTTGATATGCCTTATTTAGAAGATGGATCTACAGTTGATGTTATTCTAAATCCTCTAGGGGTTCCATCTAGGATGAATATCGGACAAATTCTTGAAGTTCATTTAGGTTTAGCTGGTAAAAAATTGGGAGCTCAAATTCAAGATATTTTTGATGCTAAAAAAGCTGATTTTATTGCTGAATTAAGAACTAAAATGAGCGAAATTGCTTCTGTTGCAAAATTAATGAATGGAAAAGCATTTATGGATTCATTAAGTGATGATGAATTAATTCAATATGGTCAAGATTGGGCAAAAGGTGTAAGATTTGCTACACAAATTTTTGATGGTGTTAAAGCAGAAGAATTTGCAAAACTGTTTGAATTAGCAAAAATTGATAGTGATGGTAAATGTGTTCTTTACGATGGAAAAACTGGTGATAAAATGAAAGAAAGAGTAAATGTTGGTTATATGTATATGCTTAAACTTCACCACTTAGTTGATGAAAAAGTTCATGCAAGATCTACTGGACCATACTCTTTAGTTACGCAACAACCAGTTGGAGGAAAAGCTCTATTTGGTGGACAAAGATTTGGAGAGATGGAAGTTTGGGCATTAGAAGCTTATGGTGCAACAAATGTACTTAAAGAAATGCTTACAACGAAATCTGATGATGTTGAAGGAAGAACTAAAGCTTATAGAGCAATAGCAAATGGTGAAAATGTTCCAAATTCAGGTGTACCTGAAACATTCTTCGTATTAACAAAAGAGTTAAAAGCTCTAGCTTTAGATGTAGAGATTTTTGGAGAGGTAGAAAACGATGAGTAATAATGAAAAAATATTGTCACCAATTGAAATTAAAGAATTAGAAAGACCGCAAGATTTTGCGGCTTTTCAATTACGATTAGCAAGTCCAGAAAAAATTTTATCTTGGTCTTGTGGAGAAGTAAAAAAACCTGAAACTATCAATTATAGAACATTAAAGCCAGAAAGAGATGGATTATTTTGTGCTAAAATTTTTGGACCAGTAAAAGATTATGAATGTCTTTGTGGTAAATACAAAAAAATGAGATATAAAGGTGTTGTTTGTGAAAAATGTGGAGTTGAAGTAACTTCATCAAAAGTAAGAAGACACAGAATGGGACATATTGAACTTGTATCTCCTGTTGCTCATATTTGGATGGTTTCATCATTACCTACAAGAATTGGTACGTTATTAGGTGTAAAACTTAAAGATTTAGAAAGAGTATTATATTATGAAGCATATATTGTAAGTGAAGCTGGTGAAGCTTATTATGATAATGAAAAGACTAAAAAAGTTGAAAAATATGATATTTTGAATGAAGAACAATATAGAACTATCTCTGATTTATTTGAACATACTGGTTTTGAAGCAAACATGGGTGGACAAGTTGTAAGAGATTTATTAGAAAATATTGATTTATTCCAATTGCTTACTGTTTTAAAAGAAGATATGGAATCTACAAAATCTGAAGCAAAAAGAAAAACTATAATCAAAAGATTAAAAGTTGTTGAGAACTTCTTAAATTCTGGAAATAGACCAGAATGGATGATGTTAACTCAACTTCCAGTTCTTCCACCAGATTTAAGACCACTTGTATCACTTGATGGTGGAAAATTTGCTGTTTCAGACGTTAATGACTTATATAGAAGAGTTATCAACAGAAATAACAGATTAAAAAGATTAACAGAACTTGATGCACCTGAAATCATTATTAGAAATGAAAAAAGAATGCTTCAAGAAGCAGTTGATGCTTTATTTGATAATGGTAAAACTGCAAATGCAGTTAAAGGTGCAAATAAAAGACCTTTAAAATCTTTATCAGAAATTATTAAAGGTAAACAAGGACGATTTAGACAAAACTTACTTGGTAAAAGGGTTGACTTCTCTGGAAGATCTGTTATTGTTGTTGGACCTACTTTAAATATGGATCAATGTGGTATTCCTAAAAAAATGGCTTTAGAGTTATTTAAACCACACTTAATGGCTAAATTAGAAGAAAAAGGTTATGCAACAACATTAAAAGCTGCAAAAAGATTAATTGAATCAGAAGCAAATGAAGTATGGGAATGTCTAAACGAAATCGTTGATGAATATCCAATTATGTTAAATAGAGCTCCAACTCTACATAAACTTTCTATTCAAGCTTTCCATCCAGTATTAATTGATGGAAAAGCAATTAGATTACATCCATTAGTTTGTGCTGCTTTTAATGCGGACTTCGATGGGGATCAAATGGCAGTTCACGTGCCTTTATCACAAGAAGCAGTTGCTGAAGCAAAAATTTTAATGATGTCATCTATGAATATTCTTTTACCAGCATCAGGAAGAGCGATTGCAGTTCCTTCTCAAGATATGATTTTAGGTATTTATTACCTATCATTAGAAAAAGATGGTGTAAGAGGTGAACATAAACTATTTACTGATGTAAATGAAGTTAAGATTGCATTAGATATGAATAAAATAGATTTACATGCAAAAATTAGAACAAAATTAAATAATAAAGTTATTCATACAACTGTTGGAAGATTAATTATTCATGAAATTTTACCAAGTTTTGTACCTGTAAATTTATGGAATAAAATTTTAAAGAAAAAAGATATTGGTTCTTTAGTTGATTATATTTATAAACATGGTGGTTATGAAGTAACTCCAAGATTCTTAGATAACCTTAAGAACTTAGGTTTTAAATATGCTACAGCTGCTGGTATATCTATTTCTATTGATGATATTAGAGTTCCTGAAACAAAAGTTGGTCATATTAGTAAATCTAAAAAAGAAGTTATTGAAGTTCAAAAACAATTCTCTCAAGGTTTATTAACTGAGCAAGAAAGATATAATAAAATTATTGATATCTGGACAGAAGTTAACAATAAACTTGGTTCTGAAATGATGGATTTAGTTAAAACTGATAAAAATGGATTTAATTCTATTTATATGATGGCAGACTCAGGAGCTAGGGGTTCTGCAGCTCAAATTAGACAGTTATCAGGTATGAGGGGACTTATGGCTAAGCCAGATGGTTCTATTATTGAAACTCCAATTATTTCGAACTTTAGAGAAGGTCTAAACGTTCTTGAATACTTTATTTCTACTCACGGAGCAAGAAAAGGACTAGCAGATACAGCGTTAAAAACTGCAAATGCAGGGTACTTAACAAGAAAACTTATTGACGTTTCTCAAAATGTAAGAATCACGATGGAAGATTGTGGTACTCACGAAGGTATAGAAATTACTGATATTACATCAGGAAATGAGTTAATTGAATCTTTAGAAGAGAGAATTACAGGAAGAGTAATTGCAGAAGATATTATTGACCCGATTTCAAATGAAATATTATTTGCAGAAGGTACACTAATAACTGAAGAAGATGCAAAAATTGTAACTGAAGCAGAAGTTAAATCAGTAGTAATTAGAACTCCATTAACTTGTAAAGCAGAAAATGGATTATGTTCAAAATGTTATGGATTAAATCTTGGAGAGCAAAGAAAAGCAAAACCAGGTGAAGCTGTAGGAGTTGTTGCAGCTCAATCTATTGGAGAACCAGGAACTCAGTTGACACTTAGAACTTTCCACGTTGGAGGAACTGCAAGTGCAACTCAAACAGAAAGAGAATTAAAAGCTGATAAAGAAGGATTTATTAGATATTATAACATCAAAAAATATGTAAAATCTGATGGAAAAATTATTGTTGCAAATAGAAGAAATGCTGGATTATTACTGGTTGAACCAAAAATCAATGCACCATTTAAAGGTAAAGTAACAGTTGAAACTTTACATGAAGAGACGATTTTAACTATCTCAAATGGTACTGAAACTAAAAAATATTATTTAAGAAAAAATGATGTTGCAAAAGCAAATGAATTAGCTGGAGTTTCAGGAAAAATTGAAGGTAAATTATATTTACCATATAGAGACGGTGAAGAAGTTGATCAAAATGAATCTATAGTTGAAATGATTAAAGATGGATGGAATATTCCAAATAGGATTCCATTTGCTTCTGAATTAAAAGTTGAAGATGGTGCTCCAATTACATCAAAAATTATTTCTGGTGCAAAAGGATTTGTTAAATACTATAAATTAACTGGTGATTATTTAGAAAGAAGACATGATATAAAAGCAGGTGATACAGTAACTGAAAAAGGTGTATTTGCTGTTATTGTTGATGGTGATGATAGAGAAGCTTTAAGACATTATATTTCAAGAGGTTCTCATATTCAATTAAATGATAATGTTGAAGTAGAAAAAGATTCAGTTATTTCTGCACCAATTACAAATGAACAAGTTGTAATTGCTGAATGGGATCCATATGCAAACCCAACAATTGCAGAAAAAGCCGGAATTATTTCATTTGAAGATATTATTCCTGGACTTACTGTTTCTGAGCAATTTGATGAATTAACTGGGACATCTAAATTAGTTGTTAATGAATATATTCCTAGTGGATATAAACCAACAGTAATATTAGCAACTGATGATAAAGAAATTATTAGATACTCTTTAGATCCAAAAACATCGTTAAATATTGCAGAAGGGAAAAGAGTAGAAGTTGCAGATATTATTGGTAAAACACCAAAAGCTACACAAAAATCTAAAGATATTACTGGAGGTCTTCCAAGAGTATCTGAATTATTTGAAGCTAGACGTCCAAAAAATATTGCACAATTAGCATCATTTGATGGTGTAGTATCATTTGGAAAATCATTAAGAAATAAACAAAAAATTGTTATTTCAGATGAATCTGGAAATAATGTTGAGTATTTAGTTGAAAAATCTAAACAAATTTTAGTTCATGAAGGTGAGTTTGTTCATGCTGGTGAAGCATTAACTGACGGTCAAGTTTCTCCACATGATATTTTGAGAATTCTTGGAGAAAAAGCATTGCATTACTTTATTGTATCTGAAGTACAACAAGTATATAGATCTCAAGGGGTAAATATTGCAGATAAACATATTGAGGTTATTACATCTCAAATGTTAAGACAAGTATCTATCTTAGATGGTGGAGATACTAAATTTATTATTGGAGATATGATTTCTAAAAAGAAATTTAAATTAGAAAATGAGAAAATTATAAAATTAGGTGGAAATCCTGCAATTGCTGAACCTTTATTATTAGGTATCACAAGAGCAGCTGTTACATCTGATTCTATTATCTCTGCTGCTTCTTTCCAAGAAACTACAAAAGTTTTAACAGAAGCTGCAATCAGTGCTAAAATGGATATGTTAGAAGATTTAAAAGAAAATGTTGTAATTGGTAGAACAATTCCAGTTGGAACAGGTTTATATAAAAACCAAAAAATTAAATTTTCTGGTAATGAATAAAAAACAATAAGGCAATTATTGCCTTATTGAAACTTCACTAATTATAAAATGGAAATCATTTCTTTATTTTTTATTTTTATTGCAATTGAGTTTTTTGAATCAAATTGGCAGAAATCTGATACTTTATTTGGTTTGATAAAAAACAATTTTTCAATTTTTAAAAAAAATATATTTTTATATTTTATATTACACCCTTCTTTTTTCTATACAATATTTTTATCATTTTATTTGAATAATTTTGGTTTTTTAATGAGTTCAATATTAATTCTTAAATTTTTAGATATTAGTTTTAAATTAATATTGATGAAAAATTTATTAAATGGTAGAGAAATAGATGAATTACTCCAATTTAATATGCAAATTACACCTTTATTTCGATATATGAATGTAATAATTTATCCAATAACATTCATATTTGCAACTACTTTGTAATAATTTAATTTTGTCATTTTATTTTTATGATAGAATGCTAAAATTAAATAAAAAGGATTTATATGCAATATTTAGTAATTGCTTATGACAATGATAATGCACTTGAAAGAAGACTTGAATCAAGAGCCGCTCATGTTGAAGGTACAAGAAAACTAATGTCTGATGGTAAAATAATCAATGCTGCAGCATTAGTTGAAGATGATGTTATGGTTGGTTCAACTTTATTAGTTGATTTTGATACTGATGAAGAAATTGATGAATGGTTAGAAAACGAACCTTATGTAAAAAATAATGTTTGGAATATGGATGAATTCCAAATAGTTCCAATTAAATTACTACCAAAAAACTAAATATCTAATCAAATAAGCTATCTAAAGCTTATTTGATTTATATATTATATATATTTATATAGAAAAAACTATCTACTTACGTATTTAACAATGACATCGCCCATAGCAGAAGTATTTAAAACTTCTTTTGCATCATATGCTGCTAAATCTTTTGTTCTATATCCATCTTTTAACACTGATTTTATTGATTCTTCTATTAAATCTGCTGCTTTCTCTTCATTTAAAGAATATCTTAGCATCATTGCTGCACTTACTATTGTTGCCAATGGATTTGCTATTCCCATCCCTGCTATATCTGGTGCTGAACCATGTATTGGTTCATATATTGCTGTTTTATCCCCTGTTGATGCTGATGGAAGTAATCCAATCGAACCAACTACCATTGATGCTGTATCAGATAGAATATCTCCAAAAATATTTCCTGTTACGATAACATCAAATTGTTTTGGGTTTCTTACAAGTTGCATTGCTGCATTATCTACATACATATGACTTAAAGTTACTTCTGGGTAATCTTTTGATAATTCATTCATAGTATCTCTCCAAAGTTGAGAAACTTCTAAAACATTTGCTTTATCTACTGAACAAACTCTTTTATCTCTTTTCATTGCAAGTTCAAATGCTGTTTTACCAATTCTTACAATTTCTGGTTTTGTATATACCATTGTATTAAATGCTTTAAATCCATCATTCTCTCTTGGTTTACCAAAGTAAATACCACCAATTAACTCTCTTACAATCATAATATCTACGCCAGTAATTACTTCAGGTTTTAAAGTTGATGCATTTACTAATTCATCATAAATAATTGCAGGTCTTAAGTTTGCGTAAACACCCATTTCTTCTCTAAATTTTAATAATCCAGTTTCAGGTCTTAATTCTCTAGGAAGTGTATCCCATTTTTCTCCACCAATTGCACCAAACAAACAAGCATCAGAATTTAAAACTCCATCAACTGTCTCTTGTGGTAATGGAACACCTGTAGTATCAATAGCAATACCACCCATTAGATATTCTTTATAATTTAATTCAAAATTACATTTTTTTGCTGCTGCATTTAATACTTTTATTGCCTCATCAACGATTTCTGGTCCTATCCCATCACCTTTGATTATTGATATTTTATAATTTCTCATTTATTTCCTTTATTTAAAATGCTGATTGAACAACTCCCCCATCAGCTCTTAAAATTGCTCCATTAGTTGCACTTGATAAGGCACTTGCTATATAAACAATCATATTTGCATCTTCTTCAACTTGGGCAAATCTTTGAATCAGTGAAGTTGGTCTTACATTTTTAAAAAAATCTTTTTCAACTTCTTCAAATGTTATATTATTTTGTTTAGCAAAATCTTCTATGAATTGTACTACACCTTCTGATTTTGAAGGTCCTAAAATGATTGAATTAGAAGTTACATTTGTTCCTTTAGTTAATTCAGCAATTCCTCTTGAAACAGAGATTTGTGCAGTTTTTGTCATCCCATAATGAATCATTTCTTTTGGAATTTGAATAGCTGATTCACTAGAAATAAATATAATTCTTCCCCAGTTTTGGTCAATCATTGAAGAAAGATAATGTTGAGCTAATCTTACTCCACTCATAACATTTACATTAAACATATGCAACCACTCTTGTTCTGTAATATCTTTAAACTCTTTTGGTTCAAAGATTCCTAAATTGTTTATTAAGATATCAATATGTGGAATTTTAGAAATTAGTTTGTTACAACCAATATTATCTTTTAAATCAGCGGTTATTCCAATGATTCTTGTTTTTGGAAATTCAGCTTTTAGTTTTAAAACAGCATCATTTACTTTTTTCTCATTTCTTCCATTTATAATAACATTAACACCTTCTTGTGATAATTTTCTAGCAGTTTCAAATCCAATTCCTTGCGTTGAACCAGTAATTAAGGCTGTCTTATTAGCTATTTTTAAATCCATTTTATAATCCTTTATGATTTCTTAGTTAAATATATATGAAAAAAATCGCATTGTTATCGCTTTTTATTATTTTTTTTATACTGCGAATTTTGTGCGATTATAATTAAATAAGATTACATTCTTGGAACAATCTAAAAAAGTGTCTAGTTGCTAATTTAGAAAATAATTAGCAAATATAAAAAAAGGTAAAAAGAATGAATAAAATAAATGATTTAAGTATTAATACAAAAATAATTTTTGGATTTTCAATACTTATATTTATGATAATTTTTATAAGTAGTTACTCTATTTTTAAAATACGGGATTTAGCATCAATTACTTCAAGATTTTATAATTATCCTTATCAAGTAAGTAATACAACAAAATTAATTAGTTTTAAGATAACAAAAGTGATAAGCTCAGTAAAAGATATTGCCTTGACTACTTCAAATGAAGAGAAACAAGTAAGTTTAAAAAATATAGATGAAATAGATAAAGAAATTTATGAATTATTTAATTTATTGGAAAAATCTTATTTAGGTGATAAGACAAAACTTAATGATGCAAAAAAACAGTTTACAACTTGGATTCCTATAAGAACAGAAGTTGTAGAAGCAATGATAAGTGGAAATATGCAACTTGCAGGAAAACTTATAAAAGAAAAAGCAATGCCTCATGACATTATTTTATATAAACAAATGGATGATTTGACAAAGTTAGCAGAAAAAAATGGAAAAGATTTTTATGAAAATTCAAAAAAAATAAAAGAAAATATTTTAAATATCATAGTTACAATTTTTGTAATTAGTGTAATTTTAGCAGTTTTAATAACTTATATGGTTTTTGTTGATATTAAACGTTCTTTAAAAACTTTTCAAGAAGGTTTACTCTCATTTTTTAGGTATTTATCAAATGAATCAAAAGATATTAAATTTATGAAAGAGAGTGATAGAAATGAGTTTGGCAAAATGTCAAAAATTATAAATGAAAATATATATAAAATAAAAAATGGTATACAAAAAGATAATGAAACAGTTGAAAATGTTTTGGATATAGTATCTCAAATTAATAAAGGTTATTTGAATGTTAAAGTAGAAAAAGTTCCAAATAATCCACAATTGAAGAGTTTATGTGAAGCTTTTAATTCGATGATAAATGAACTTAGATTAAATATAGAATCAATATCAGTTGTACTAAAAGAGTTTAGTAGTTACAAGTTTATAAATAAAGTAGAAATAAGGAATCAAAAAGGAGAAATTGCAGAGTTTATTGAAAATATTAATTTTCTAACAGAAGAGATTTCTGAGTTATTAAAACAATCGTTATTAAGAGGAATTACATTAGATAGTGCATCAAATAAATTAATAGAGTATATAAATACTTTAAATAATTCAACAAAAGAAAGTGTAGTCTCTTTAGATAAAACAAATGATTCTTTAAAAAATATCACAGATGTTATTGTTCAAAGTAATGGAAATATTTCAGAACTAAGTAAATATGCACAAGAATTAAATATTTCTGCAAAAGAGGGGCAAAAATTAGCTTTAAATACTTCACATTCAATGGATGAAATTACAAATCAAGTTAATTTAATAAATGAAGCAATAATGATAATAGATCAAATTTCATTTCAAACTAATATTTTATCTTTAAACGCAGCTGTTGAATCTGCAACTGCTGGAGAAGCTGGACGTGGATTTGCCGTTGTTGCAGGTGAAGTGCGAAATCTTGCAAGTAGAAGTGCAGAAGCAGCTAAAGAGATAAAACAATTAGTTGAAAATGCAACAAGCAAAGCAAATGAAGGTAAAAATATTTCGAGTACAATGATAAAAGGTTATGATGAACTTTTAGAAAATATAAACAAATCCACAATCATGATAGAAACAATAACAAATCTAAGTTCAAAACAAGAAAAAGGAATATTGGAAGTTAATAGTATTATTGATGATTTAGATTCTCAAACAAAACTTAATGGTTCAATAATGAATCAAACTTTTGATATAGCTATTCAAACTGATAAAATAGCAAAAAATATCTTTTCAGAAGCAAATAACAAAACTTTTATAGGAAAAGAAGAAATTATGAAAATAGATAGGTAAAACCTATCTAAAAAAGTTCTATTTTATAGCCTGTATTATTTTGATTTGTAATTAAATCTTTATGAATTTTATTTCTAAGTCTAAATAATACAGATCTAAAAGCTGCATAACCTGCTGGTTCATCTTGCCAAATAGCGTATTCTAATTGTTCTTGAGAAACATTATGACCTGGACTATCACAAAGATATTTTATAATTTTTGTCTCTTTTGTAGTTAATTTTACAGGTTCATCTCCATAATATAAAATTTCCTTTTCCTTATCAAATAAATATCCATATTTTAGTTGAATAGTACGAGATCTTTGCTCATTGTTTAATTCAAGTTGATGAATTAAAGTTTTGTTTACATTTTCAACCGCTTCAAGTTTTTTTGTTTTTGTATTATCTTGAGCAGATTTTTTTAAAGCTATTTCTATTGCTGCATGTAAATTTGATTTTTTATAAGGTTTTAAAATATAACCATAAGCAAAAGTTTCAGAAGCTTTTTTTATAGTTGCTACTTCAGAATTTGCTGTTAAAAATACAACTGGAGTTGAAGGAATTATATTTTTTAATTCTTTTGCAAGTTCAATTCCTGTCGTAGGCCCTTTTAGATAAATATCCATTAAAATTAAATCAGGAACAATACCTTTTTCCAATATTTTCATAGTTTTACATTTATTTGGTGCAACTCCACAAGGTTCATAACCTAAATCAAGAAGAGTCTCTTTTAAGTTTAATGCAATAATTGATTCATCTTCAACTATTAATATTTTGATTTTATTCATTATTCTTCCTCATCTTTTGAAAATATAATATTACATTCTAAGCCATTATTATTTCTAAATTCAATAATCGCATCTAATTGATCTTCTACTATAGAATGGATTAATTGCATTCCTATTGATTCGCTTTTATACAAACAATTTATATCTTTTAATCCTTCTCCATTATCTCTAATCTTTACATGAATTTTATCTCCTATTTTTTTCATATGAATACAAAGTAGATTTTCTCTATCTTCTTTAAAGGCGTATTTTAGAGCATTTACGCAAAGTTCATGTATTACCATTCCTATTTGAATACATCTATTTGTTGAAAAAATAAGTTTATCAATATGCAAATCAACTTTTAGTTTTGTATTTTGAGAAATATATAATTCTTTTATATCTTGAACTAATCTTTTTATATAATCTTGAAGATTTATATAAGCTAAATTTTCTCCTAAATACAAAAATTCATGTACTAATGCCATTGTGTTGATTCTACTTTTACTTTGTTTTAAAATATATTTTACTTCATCATCTTTTGCACGTCTTAATTGCATAGCTAATAAAGAAGAAATAATCTCCATATTGTTTTTTACTCTATGATGAATCTCTTTTAATAAAATCTCTTTTTCATCTAGGGATTTTTGGAGTTCAATATTCATATCTTTAAATTTTTTATTTATTTCTTGTCTTTGTGAAATATCTCTTCCAAATGCACAAATATATTCCTGATTTCCATATGTAAATCCATGTCCTGAAACTTCAACTGGAAAAATCTCTCCATTTTTTTTTCTTTGACTCGTTTCCAAAATCCAATTCTCTGTATTTTTTATTTTATGCATTATTTCAATAGCAGTTTGTCTGTTAAAATTTATATCCATAACTTCAAGATATTTTCCTAATAACTCTTCTTTTTCATAACCTAACATCTTACAAGCTGCATCATTTATATATACTATTTTTGCATCGATTGTAAACCAATAAATACCATCAACTGAATTATTTAATGCAAATTCATAAGGCATAAGTCTTTCTTTATCTTTTTCTTTTAAATCTTTGTATGATTTATCAATTTTTGAAATTACTTTTTGCATATGGTTTAAAATAAAAAATAAAATTAAAACACTAAATATCAAAAAAAGAAACAAAAAATTCAATGTAGAACCTGAATTTTCACTTGTTTCTCCATAAGTAAAATAAATATTCAAAAATCTATCAAGAAAAATTATACCTATAACTCCCATTATCAAATAAAAAATGGAAAATTTTGCAGGTATATTTTTATTATTGAAAAAGTGCTTTTTCATTGAACTCATATAGCATCCTTTTATATTTTGAAGTATTTTATCAAATTTTATTTTTTTTATGATTTTTTGCGAATAATTTGCGATTTTATTTACATAGTATTCTCTTGTTCTAAAGATTGAATGAGTAATTTAATTAGGAGGTTTTATGTATGAACTTATGCCAAATGAAAAAAAATTTGTACAAATCATAAATATAAAAGATGGTGGATTTGTAGAATTTAATTTTGCAGTAGGTGAAGCAGTTATGAATGTTGAGTTACTTTTACCATACAGAGCTTTTATTGAGTTTTGTCAAAATAATAGAGTTTCATTTTTTACTAAAGAGCAAGAAAATGAACTATTAATTGATAATAAAAATTGGAAATATGGATTAAATTAAGTTTAAGGAAAAAATATGGAATTAAATATCGCAAGTATTGAAATAGAACCAAAAAGACATACTTTTGGGCATGTTGCAAAAAGATTAGGTGAAGATAGACCTGCTTCAAGATATGAAGAAGCTATGTATGATGCACAACCAACAGAAAATTTTCATTACAGACCTCAATGGGAACCAGAATTTGAAATCTATGATAAGAATAGAACAAAAATCAAAATGAATGATTGGTATGATTTGTTGGACCCTAGAAAGTTTCATTATATGTCTTATGTATCAACAAGAGCTTCTCAAAATGCAGCAAATGAGCAAAGTTTTGAATTTGTTGAAAAAAGAGGTTTAGTTAATTTTATCAAAAAAGATAATTTGAAAAAAGTTTTTGATTTCTTAACACCTTTAAGACATTATGAGTATGGTGCTAATATGAATAATCTAGCAATTGTAGATAGAGTTTATGGAACAGCTATGATGAGTGCTTGTCTATTTCAAGCAGAAGATAGATTAGGTATGGCTCAACATATTACAAAAATAATTTTATTACTTTGTGATAATGATGTCTCAAAACTAGATGCTGGAAAAGATGCTTGGTTAAACTGCCCTAATTGGCAAGGTTTAAGAAAGGCAGTTGAAGATTCTTTTGTTGAGAAAGATCCTATTAGATTGTTTATAAAGCAAAACTTAGTATTTGATGGATTTGTTATTCCCTTGATGATAAATGAATTCTCAAAAGAGATGGCAAAAAATGAAGAAATGACTATTTCAATGTTGACTGAATTTATTGTTTCTTGGTTTGAAGAAACTATTAAGTGGATTGATAGTGTTGTAAAAGTTATGGCAAATGAATCAAATGAAAATAAAGAGTTATTAACTTCTTGGATTAAAGAGGATATAGAAATAATGGAAAATACAATGGAAACTTTAGTGTCTTTTTCGAATAATCCAAAAGAATTGATATCAACTGCGAAATTTGATTTAGTACAAAGATTAGATAAATGTGGAATAAGTTTATAAATTAAAAAAAGGTGAATATATGTCAGCGAGTATAGCATTATTATGTCTTCAAGCAACGGAAGATGGTAGAACTATTGCAGAAGCAATAAAAGAAGACAATGAAGGAGTAGTAATTACAAATAAACCAGCAATGATTCAAATTGAACGACCTGAAAAAATTACTGTGAAAGCATCAACTGTAAGTGAGAAATTGGGACGAAGTTGGGATCCTGAAGAGTTACAATTAGTACTTATTTCTTTAGGTGGTCAAATAGAAGAAACAGATGATGAATTTGTTGTGTACTGGAATAATTAATAAATAATTTACATAGATAAAGGAAAATATTATGAGTGTAGAGCCTAGAAAAAAAAGATTAAATAAAAAAGACGCATATAAATATATGACAAGACTTGGTTGGAATCCAACTTATCAAAAAGAAGAAGATGTTTTTCCTTTTTTAGAGATGGAAGGATTAAAAATCCATGATTGGGAAGCTTGGGAAGACCCATTTAGAATGACTATGGATTCTTATTGGAAATTACAAGCTGAAAAAGATAAAAAACTTTATTCAATTATTGATGCATTTGCACAAAATAATGCACAAAAAAATATTTCTGATGCAAGATATGTAAATGCATTAAAACTATTTTTAACAGGTGTAACACCACTTGAATATAAAGTTGTTCAAGGTTTTTCTCACGCAGCACGTGCTTTTAGAGGTGAAGGTGCTTCAATTGCTTGTCAAATGCAAGCTATTGATGAGTTAAGACATTTCCAAACTCAAGTTCATACTATGAGTCATTATAATAAATATTTTGATGGTTTTCATGATTATAGCACTATGCATGATAGAATTTGGTATTTATCTGTTCCAAAATCATTTGGTGATGATGCAAGTACAGCTGGTCCTTTTGAGTATTTAACAGCTATCTCATTCTCTTTTGAGTTTGTTTTAACGAGTCTGTTATTTGTACCATTTATGAGTGGAGCTGCATATAACGGAGATATGGCAACTGTTACATTTGGGTTCTCTGCTCAAAGTGATGAATCAAGACATATGACACTTGGACTTTCTGCTATTAAATTTATGTTAGAACAAGATGCTCAAAATGTACCAATTGTTCAAAAATGGATGGATAAATGGTTATGGAGAGGTTATAGAATGTTAGGTCTTGTGGCTATGATGATGGATTATATGTTACCTAACTCTCCAACTTCATGGGGTGAAGCAGTTGAGTTATATATCGAACAAAACTGTATGGCACTTTATAAAGATTTAGAAAAATATGGAATTAAAGTTCCAGAAAAATTAATTAATACAATTGTTGCAGAAAAAGGACATTTATCTCATCAAGTATGGAATATTTTTTATAATCATACAAATGCAGCGGCTTTCCATACTTGGATGCCAGATGAGAATAAAATGAATTGGTTAAGTGAAAAATATCCAGATACTTTTGATAAATATTATAGACCAATGTTTGAAAGATATATAGAATTAGAGAAAAAAGGTGAAAGATTTTATTCAGAAGTTTTACCTTTAGTTTGTCAAACTTGTCAGATTCCATTAGGATTTACAGATATTGAAGGTGGAAATCCTCACGTTTATACACATAAAACTTCAGAGTTTAATGGAGAAATTTTCCATACTTGTTCAGATGGTTGTAAAGAGATATTTGATGCACAGCCTGAAAAATATATTCAAGCTTGGTTACCTCCTCATCAAATTTTCCAAGGAAACTGTGGAGGAGCAACTATCCCAGAAGTTTTAAAATGGTATAAAATAGAACATGGTGTTGATAATATGGATTATGTAGGTTCACCTGATGAAGCTATGTGGAATAAATTAAAAAATAAATAAAAGGAGAAAAAATGGCAATTCAATCAATTGGAGAATATCCAATCATAATGAAAGATAGTTTAGATAAATTTCATGGAAATCAATTAGTATTTATTTATTGGTATGGACATAGAGTTGTTTGCTCTCCTAGAGCATTTCCTCTTCCTCCTGATATGCCTTTTGGTGCATTAGTATCAGATATTATTCCATTATGTTATAAAGTTGAACCTGATTTTAAAGATTTAGATTTTGATAAAACAGAAGTTATTTGGGAAATAGATGGAAAAGTAGTAGTTCCTGATTTTTCTAAAAGTTTAAAAGAAAATGGTGTTGGACATAAATCATTTATTACTTTTATAACACCAAGTTTAACAGGAAAAGTAGGAGCATAAATGGCTTGTAAATTAGAGATAGAACCAACAGGTGATATAGTAGAAGTTCAAGAAGGACAAACCCTTCTTGATGCTGCTTTAAGACAAGGTGTTTATCTTCCTCATGCTTGTAATCATGGACTTTGTGGAACTTGTAAAGTAGAAGTTTTAGAAGGTGAGGTTGATTTAGGTGATGCTTCATATTTTGCTTTAATGGAGAGTGAGAGAGAAGATGGATATTGTTTAGCTTGTACAGCAACAGTAGTTGATGATGTTGTGATTGAAGCAGATATTGATGTGGACGTAGATGCTCGAAATATACCTATAAAAGATATTTGGGGAACAGTTATAAAAAGAGAGATGTTAACTCCAAGAATTTTAGGACTTTGGATTGAACTTGATGAAGAGTTGGATTTTCAAGCAGGACAATATATAAATTATCATGTTCCAGGATTTGATGAACCAAGAGCATTTTCACTAGCAAATCAACCAAGTACTGGAAAAATCATAGAGTTAAATATTGGGCTTATTCCAGATGGTGAAGCAACTCCTTGGATTCATCAAAATGTAAAAGTTGGTGATAGAAGAAAAATAACAGGACCTTTTGGAAGATTTTTTGTAAAAAGAAGTGCGAATAAACCAATGATATTTTTTGCAGGTGGTTCAGGATTATCAAGTCCAAAATCTATGATTTTAGATGAGTTAGAAAATGGATGTACTTTACCAATTACACTTTTTCATGGAGCAAGAAATGAAGAAGAGTTATATTATGCAGATATGTTCAGAGATTTAGAAAAGAAATATGATAATTTTAAGTATATTCCTGTTTTATCAAATAATGAAAATCCTGCATGGAGCGGTGAAGTAGGTTTTACAAATGATGTAGCTAAAAAACTTTATAACAATCAATTTGCAGGAAATAAAGCATATTTATGTGGACCTCCAATGATGAGTGAAGCTTGTATTACAGCCCTTATGCAAGGAAGATTATTTGAAAAAGATATACATACTGAAAAATTCTTCTCAAAAGCTGATTTACACAGTGATAAAGTAAAAAGTCCTCTTTTTAAATCTATATAAAAGATACAATTTTTTTAAATTGTATCTTTCTTCATTTTCTTATTTTGCGTAAAATTTGCGAATTTAATTCTGTATTATTCTATCAAAAACTATAAGGTTGATTTATGTTAGATATGCAAACTATATTTTATTTTTTAGCGCTAGGTTCTTTTGTTGGAGTTGTTTCAGGACTTTTTGGAATAGGTGGAGGAGGAATTATAGTTCCTGTTTTAACAGCTATTTTCTTAGCTCATGGAATTGATGAACACAATGTTGTTCATATGGCTTTAGGAACATCTATGGCTATTATAATTATAACTTCAATTTCAAGTATAAAAGCTCAACAAAAGAAAAAAGCAATTGTTTGGGATGTAGTTAAGATGATGGTTCCAGGAATTTTTGTAGGAACTTTTTTAGCAACATTTATTGCTTCAAAACTTGATTCATTTTATTTATCTATAATCTTTGCTTGTTTTATGTTGTATTCTGCAATTATGATGTTTATAGGTAAAAAACCAAAACCTGAAAATAAAATCTTTACTACAAAAACTCATATATTATCAGGTGGATTAATTGGAGCTTTATCTTCACTTGTTTCTATTGGTGGAGGAATTATGAGTGTTCCATATTTATTAGTTCAAAATATAGATATAAAAAAAGCAATTGCAACTTCATCTGCTATAGGCTTACCCATAGCTATTTCTGGAACATTAGGATATATTGTAAATGGTTGGAGTCATACTTCAATGCAGACTTATACTTTAGGTTTTGTATCACTTCCAGCTCTTGTTTGTGTTGCAAGTGCAAGTTATTTAACTGCTCCAATTGGTGTTGCTTTAGTACATAAAATAAATGTAGATTTGATGAAAAAACTTTTTTCTTTGTTACCTTTAGCTTTAAGTATTAAGATGTTGATTTCAGTGTTTTAAAATATACAAATCATTGATTTTAGCTGAAAAATTATAAAATATCTAAATTAAAAGTGCCATTTTTATGGCAAAAAATGTATTCAAATCTAATTATAATATGTCCAAATTAAATAAGGGAGTGATTATGTTAGAAAATATGAAAAATGAAATTTCTATTGGAATATCAAAAATGTGTAAAACTGGAGAAGAAAATACTCAGGAGTTGAAAAATATTATTGAAACAGCTGTTTCAAAAGCTGCAATAAGTACAAAAAAAAATTTAGCAGATATTACTAAGATAATGGAAGAAATTATTCAAGTATCTATAAAAGAATTGGAAAAACAAAATAGCTTAACGAAAAAAAATATTGACACTATTATAAATGCTACAGTAACTGCTTTTAATGAAAATACACAAGAATTAATAAGTGAAATTGATATGGAACTTTTAAAAACAAAATATAGCTTCCAAGAAAAGCAAGACATTTTATCTATGAAATTAAAAGATAGTATAGATGATGCAATTAAAACTCAAGAAAATATATATGAAAAGATTCTAGAAGCTGTAAAAATTAATACAGAGAAAGCCCTAGAAAAAGGGAAATTAAATGTACAAAAAGTTAAAGAACTATCTGAAGCAACTATTTTAACAGTAATCGAAAGAGCTGAAAGTAATAAAAGTGATATTGAAAAAAGTATAGAAGGTGCAATTGATGGTTTAAAAGAGGGAATAATAAATAGTGTAGAAAATACAAGAATAGAAATCTTAAATGCAAAAGAAAAATCTAATACTTTTATAGAAGAAGAGATAAAAGAAGTTATTTTAAACTTGGAATCTTTAGATAAATCGTTTAAAGAATCATTAATAAATACTTCAAATAAAGTAAATAACCTAGCAAAAGAATCTATTCAAAGAAATATTGATGAAATAAAAAATAATTCTAAAAAAACAATAGATGAAGTAACAAAAATTGCAAAAGGTGCAATAATAGGTATGATTAATGGTGCAAAAGATGCAATGAAAAAAGATAAGTAATTAGAACAAATATAGTTATATTCTAATAGAATTTTAGAATATGACTTTTTTATTCAAAAAATTCTATTTAGGATAATTAATAATGAGAAAAAATTCACCAAATTACTTATGTTCTATTGAACTCCTTCAAAGTGTAAATCATTTTAAAGGTATAAAAGATAGTGAGCTTGATAAAATATTGGAAAATTGTACAGTAATGAGTTTGCCAAAAAAATATTTGATTCAACAGTCACTTTTGGAAGAAAATATATTTTTGATTATGAAAGGTAGAGCGAAACTTTCAAAAATAGATTTGAAAAGTGGAAGAGAATGTATACTTACACTTTTAAAAGTAGGAGATTTATTTGATATTGTAACTTTACTTGATATAAAAGATAGAGATATTTCAGTTGAAGCAATTGATGATTTGCAATTATTAAAAATGCCAATAAAAATTGCTCATAATTTATTAGATAGTAATCCTGAGTTCAATAAAAGTTTTTTACCTTATCTTGGTACAAGAATAAGGCAACTTGAAGATTTTGCAACAAATTTAGCTTTATATAATACTAAAACAAGATTAATGAAACTTATTCTAGAAAATTGTGATTATACAGATAAAATAGATAATAGCTATTTAGTAAAATCAATAAATGATTTATCCCATGAAGTTTTAGCTCAAATGTTAGGTTCTGTAAGGAAAGTAATAAATTCAGATTTACAAAAACTAAAAAAAGATAATATTATCACTTCTGTAAGAGGAAACTTACTTATTAAAGATTTAGATAAACTCAAAAATGAAATAAAAAAATCATAAAATTAATTTTATAAAATTTCTATTCTATATCCTATATTTTTTTGATTTATTATCAAATCTTTATGAATCTTATTTCTTAATCTAAATAAAACTGTCCTAAAAGCAGCATATCCAGCTGGTTCATCTTGCCAAATTGCATATTCTATTTGTTCTTGAGATATATTTTGACCTGGAGTTTTACATAATATTTTAACAATAGCAAGTTCTTTATTTGTTAGTGTAACAGCTTCATCACCAAAATATAAAACATCTTTTCCTTTATCAAATAAATATCCATATTTTAGTTTTACAGTTCTTGATTTAGTTTCATTCTCTAATAAAAGTTGTTGTTCTAAAGATTTATTTATATTTTTAATTGCATCTAAATTTAAACTATTTTTTTTATCTTCATCTGCTTTTTTTATAGCAATTTCAATAGCAGCTTGTAGATGACTTTTTTTATATGGTTTAATTAAATATCCATAAGCTAAAGTTTCAGAAGCCTCTTTTATAGTTGCAAGTTCTGAGTTTGCTGTTAAAAATACAACAGGAGTATTTATTAAAGTCTCTTTTAACTCTTTTGCCAACATAATACCAGTAGTTGGTCCTTGTAAATATATATCCATTAGGATTAAATCAGGAATTTCTTTTTTTTCATTTAAAAGTTTCAATGTATTACATCTATTATTTGAAATTCCATATGGTTCATAACCTAACTCACTTAATACTTGTTTTAAATTTAATGCAATTATAGGTTCATCTTCTACTATCAAAATTTTAATTTTATTCATTTTATCTCCTTCTTTGGAAAAATAATATTGCACTCTAAGCCTTTATTATTTTTAAATTCTATAGTTCCATGAAGTTGAAAATCAACTATGGAATGAACTAATTGCATACCGATTGAGTCAGATTTTTCTAAGGAATTTATATTTTTTAAGCCATCTCCATTATCTCGGATTTTTATATGAATTTTATCTTCAATTAATTTCATATGAACACATAATAAATTATCTCTATCCTCTTTAAATGCATATTTTAAAGCATTTACACATAACTCATGTAACAACATTCCCACTTGAATACATCTATTTATTGAAAACTCCATAACATCGAGGTTTAAATCTATTGTTATATGAGTATTTTGTGAAATATATAACTCTTTTATATCTTCTAGTAACTTTTCTATATATTCATTTACATTTATATAAGCTAAATTCTCTCCCAGGTATAAAAACTCGTGAACTAAAGCCATTGCATGGATTTTACTTCGGCTCTCTTTCATTGAATCTTTAAATTTTTTATCATCTGATTTATATGCTTGCATATTAAGTAATGATGAGATAATTTCCATATTGTTTTTTACTCTATGGTGAATTTCTTTTAATAAAATCTCTTTTTCTTTTAGAGATTTTTGTAACTCTTCGTTCATCGTTGTTATTTTATTTCTATTTTTTATTCTTTGAGTCATATCTCTTGCAAAGGCACAAATATACTCTTTACCATTATATGTAAAGGCATGACCTGAAACTTCAACAGGATAAACAGAACCATCTTTTCTTCTATGGGTTGATTCTATTCTCCAGTTAGGAGTATTTTTTATTTCATTCATACATATAGGTGAAGTTTGTCTTGTGAAATTTGGGTCAATATCTTCTAAATACATATTTTCAAACTCTTCTTTTGTATAACCATCTTTTTTACAAGTAGATTCATTTACATAGATAAATTTTCCTTCAAGAGTAAACCAATGTATTTCATCAACTGAATGATCAAGTGCAAATTCATATGGAGCTAATCTATCTTTTTCTTTTAAATCATTGTAAGCTTCTTCTACATTTTTTATAACTTTTTGCATATGATTAATAGTTAAATAGATGATAATTCCTGTGGAAATTATAAAAAATATATTAAAAGTAAAGATACTATTTAAAGAAATAGAATTATTTTCTAAATAGATTTTTATGAATTTATCTAAAAAAATTACTCCTAATAAACCTGTAAAAATATAGGTTATAGAGAACCTTTTTGCCATTTTATTTGTATTTAAAAAAAAGTCAAATTTTATCATTTTACCACCTTTTGTTGATTATAACACAGAAATTTTTTTTTGTTAAATGATGCGAATATTTTGCGAAGTTTTTTATATAAAATGGTAAATAATTTTTTTAGGAGTTATTATTTTGGGATACAAAAAAGTTGGAATCGTTGGTATTGGTAATGTTGGTTCTTCTATTGCTTATAATTTAGCATTAAAAAATATATGTAATAAAATTTTATTAAAAGATTTAAGAGAAGATTTTACAAAAGCAATTGCACTTGATATTTCGCAGGCAATTAGTTCAGTAAATTCAAAAACAATAATTGAAGCAGTACATAGTGATGAAAAATTTAAAGATTGTGATATTGTCGTAATAACAGCAGGAATTGCAAGAAAACCTGGTATGAGTAGAGATGATTTACTATTTACAAATGCAAAAATTATGAATTTAATAGTTCAAAATGTAGCTAAATATAATAAAGATGCAATTTTAGTAATTGTTTCAAATCCACTTGATGCTATGGTTTATTCAGCACTTAAAGCTTCTAATTTTCCAAGAAATAAAGTCTTAGGAATGGCTGGAATTTTAGATAGTTCAAGGATGGCATATTTTATAAAAGAGAAAATTGGATATAAAAAAATAGAAGCCATGGTATTAGGTGGTCATGGTGATGATATGGTTCCTCTTATAAAAGAGACAAAAGTAGATGGCGTTCCTTTAGATGAGGTTTTAAATGAAAATGAGATAAAGAACATTATTCAAAAAACCAGAAATGGGGGAATAGAAATAGTAAAATTATTACAAACAGGATCTGCTTATTATGCTCCTGCTCAAGCAACTGTACTTATGGTAGAATCGATTTTAAAAGACAAAAAACTTACTTATCCTTGTGCTATTGAGTTACAAGGTGAATATGGATACGAAAATGTAGTAACAGGTGTCCCTATAGTTTTAGGCAAAAATGGTGCTGAAGAAATAATTGAAAAAAAACTCTCTAAACAAGAAAAAATTGACTTTAATAATTCTGTTAATTCAGTAAAAACTCTAATAAAAAAACTAAAAGAAAATAGCTTAAACCAATGAATTAAAGGGAAAGATATCTTTCTTTTCCCTTTCTTTTTCCAATTTTTATAAAATCTTATTTTTTGCGATTAATCTGCGAATTTTTTAAAGTAAAGTTCAAATAGTTAAAAGGTAACTTTTACTTCGCACAGCAATTTTGATAGTTTCAACTTTGTTGTAAATTTAAATAAAAGGATATTTGTGAAGCATAATATCTTAGTGAAAAATAAAGATAAAGAGAGATCTTGTAGTGAGGATAAAAATCTTATGAGTTCATTATCTGTTTGTACAGATCTTGTACCAAGAGGATGCCATAATGGTGCTTGTGGTGTTTGTAAGATTTTGGTACATAATGGTGATTATGAAAAAACGAAAATGAATAGAAAACATATTTCAGAAGAGGAAGAAGATTCTAATATAGTTTTAGCTTGTAGAACTTTTCCAAAAAGTGATATGGAAATTGAGTTTATTTCAAAACCAAAAACACAGCTTTATACAATAGGCAATTAATTTATAATAAAGGATAGAAAATGGGAATTATGAGAATAGGACATATTGATATAAACGTACTTGATATAAACGTATCTAGAGAATATTATGTAAATATTATGGGAATGAATATAACTAGAGAAGATAGTGATGGTACATTGTATTTGAAATGCTGGGATGAGTGGGATAAATATAGCTTGATTTTAAGACCAAGTGATGAAGCAACATTTAATCGTGTAGCTTATAAAGTAAAAAATGATTCAGATATTGATGATTTAAAAGAAAAAATCGAAGCATATGGAATTGAAACTGAAATTTTACCAGAAGGAACTATTGTTGAATGTGGAAGAGTTCTAAAATTTAATGCTCCAAGTGGACATGAATTTAACTTGTATGCTCATAAAACTTTTTTAGGTAAAGATGTTGGTTCAACAAATCCAAGACCTTGGCCTTTTGAAGGTAGAGGAATAAAAGCCCATTGGATTGATCATGTTTTATTAATGTGCCAAGGACCAGAAGGGGTTATGGCTTCAACTAAGTTTTTTCAAGAAGTTCTAGAGTTTGATTTAGCAGAACAAGTGACAGTTGGACCAAATGGTTCATTACAAGCTGCAACTTGGTTGTCAAGAACTTCAACTCCCCATGATGTTGCATTTGTTGCAGGTCCAGAAATTGGTATGCATCACTTTGCCTTTTTCTTAGATGGATGGAATGATATCTTAAGAGCAGCAGATGTTATGGCTATGCATAATGTAAAAATTGACGTGACACCTCAAAGACATGGAATTACAAGAGGAGAAACTATTTATTTCTTTGACCCATCAGGACATAGACTTGAAACATTTGCAGGACTTGGATATTTAATGCAACCTGATATGCCAACTATTACATGGACAGAAGATGAGTTATGGAGAGGAATTTTTTACCATACAGGTCAAGAAAATGGTGCTTTTACAACAGCATATACACTTTCAGCTTATAAATAATTAGGATTTTAAATGAATACTATAGTTGAAAAAACTATATCAAGACAAGCAGCCTTTACGGCTTGTCTTAGTGCTATTGAAAAAGCAGAAGAGTTAAATATAGCGATAAGTGTTTCAGTTACTGATAATAAAGGTTTAGAAATGGCTTTTATTAGAATGGAAAATTCATTTATTCATTCAATAGATATTGCTAAAGATAAGGCTTATACAAGTGCTAGTTTTGGATTTGATACAGCTCAATGGACTACAATTTTTAAAAGTATGCCTCATTTGGAACATGGATTTTCAAATAGACAGAGGTTAATTCCTTTTGGAGGAGGGATGCCGATTTTTGAAAATGGTATTAAAGTTGGAGCTATTGGTGTTTCAGGTGGAACTGAAGAAGAAGATATTATATGTGCAAAATATGCAATTGAAAAAATAGGATTAAAATAATGAAAAAAGTACAACACTATATAAACGGACAATTTATAGACTCACAATGTGGTGAGTTTTTTGATAACTTTAACCCAGCAACAGCAGAACTAATCTCTAAAGTTGCACTAGGAAGAGAAGCAGAAGTAAATGCAGCAGTTGCAGCAGCAAAGGCAGCACTTACAGGTGAATGGGGACAAATGAAGTTAAATGATAGAGTTGCTTTGATGTATGAAGTTGCAGATGAAATTAATAGAAGATTTGATGATTTTTTAGAAGCAGAGTGTTTAGATACTGGAAAACCATACTCAATTGCAAGACATATTGATATTCCAAGAGGTGGAGCAAATTTCAAAGTATTTGCTGATACTATGAAATCTTATGCAGATGAAGCATATAGAGCAGATACTCCTGATGGCAAAAAAATGTTGAATTATTCTATGAGAAAACCAAAAGGTGTAATTGCTGTTATTTCTCCTTGGAATTTACCATTATTACTTATGACTTGGAAAGTAGGTCCTGCTATGGCTTGTGGAAACTCAGTTGTAGTTAAACCATCACAAGTTACTCCTACAACAACTTCACTCCTAGGGGAAGTTATGAGTAAAGTTGGAGTTCCAGCAGGTGCTTATAATGTTGTTCAAGGAAAAGGAAGTATTACAGGAAACTTACTAACAGCTCATAAAGATATTGATGCAATTACATTTACAGGTGAAACTGTAACAGGTGAGATGATTATGAAAGCTTGTTCTGTTGGTGTAAGAGATGTATCTTTAGAACTTGGTGGTAAAAATCCAGCAATTATTTTTGCAGATTGTGATATGCAAAAAGCAGTACATGAAACAACAAGATCTTGTTTTGCAAATTCTGGACAAGTATGTTTAGGAACTGAAAGAGTTTATGTTCAAAGACCTATTTTTGACGAATTTGTTGCAAAATTAAAAGAATCAGCAAGTAAGTTAAAACTTGGTGTTCAACACGATGAATCAGTTGATATGGGACCACTTGTAAGTGCAGCTCATAGAGATAAAGTTTTAGAGTTTTATGAAATTGCTAAAAAAGAGGGTGCAAATGTAGTTTTAGGTGGTGGTGCTCCTAAAATGGAAGGTGCTTTATCAAATGGATTCTGGGTTGAGCCAACTATTTGGACTGGACTTCCAGAAAGTGCAACAGTTGTTCAACAAGAGGTATTTGGACCTTGTTGTCATATAACTCCTTTTGATATAGAAGAAGATGCAATTAGAATGGCAAATGATACAAAATATGGATTAGCTTCTACAATTTTTACTGAAAATTTAGATAAAGCTCACAGAGTTGCAAGTCAGATTGATTCTGGAATTGTATGGATAAATTCTTGGTTCTTAAGAGATTTAAGAACACCATTTGGTGGTATGAAAGCTTCAGGAATTGGAAGAGAAGGTGGACATCATTCACTTGAATTCTATACAGAATTAAAAAATATTTGTATAAAAATGTAAGAATTGGATAAAAAATGACAAAAGATAAAATAGAAAAATATGGAAATGAATTATACGAAGCATTAAAGGGAAATTATGCAATTGACCCAATAAGTTCTAGAGAAACAGATGCAACAATTGAAGATGCTTATGCAATACAACATCATTTTTTAAAAAGAAGAATGGAAGATGATAATTCAAAAATTATTGGTAAAAAAATAGGAGTTACTTCAAAAGTAGTTATGGATATGTTAGGTGTTCATCAACCAGATTTTGGATACCTTTTATCTGATATGATTTATTCTGATGGTGATGAGATAAATGTAACAAATGGGATGATTCAACCAAAAGCAGAAGGTGAGATAGCTTTTGTTTTAAAAGAAGATTTAATGGGACCAGGTGTTACAACAGCTGATGTTTTAAGAGTTACAAAATTTGTAATGCCTTGTTTTGAAATAGTTGATTCAAGAATCAAAGATTGGAAAATAAAAATTCAAGATACAGTTGCTGATAATGCTTCTTGTGGATATATTGTATTTGGTGGAAAAGGTGTTGATCCAAGAGATGTTGATTTGACAACTTGTGGAATAACTTTAGAGTGTAATGGTGAGTTATTACATACAGGTGCTGGTGCAGCAGCACTTGGAAGTCCAGTAAATGCAGTTGCTTGGCTTGCAAATACGCTTGGTTCTTTTGGTGTTGGTTTAAAAGCTGGAGAAGTTATCTTATCAGGTGCTTTATGTGCAATGGTAACAATAAAACCAGGTGATAATATGACTATAAATATAGGTGGAATTGGTTCTGCTTCGTGTAGATTTGTATAAAGGATTATGTATGGAAAAAATTAATTGTGCTTTAATTGGGTCTGGTAATATTGGAACAGATTTAATGTATAAACTTCAAAGAAGTAAGATTTTAAATCCTTTATGGATGGTTGGAATTGACCCTGATTCAGATGGATTAAAAAAAGCAAAAGAAGCTGGAATGAAAATAACACATGAAGGTGTTGATGGATTACTTCCTTTTATCAAAGAAGATGGGGTAAAAATTGCTTTTGATGCAACATCAGCTTATGTTCATGGTGAAAATAATAGAAAATTAGCTGAACTTGGAGTTAAAGTTATAGATTTAACACCAGCAGCTATTGGACCATTTTGTGTACCTTCTGTGAATATTGATGAATTATTAGCACAAAATACACAAAACGTAAACATGGTAACTTGTGGTGGACAAGCAACTATTCCTATGGTTGCTGCTGTATCTTCTGTTCAAGCAGTTGATTATGCAGAGATTATTGCAACAGTTGCATCTAAATCAGCAGGTCCTGGAACTCGTGCAAATATTGATGAGTTTACAGAAACTACAAAATTAGGAATTGAAAAAGTTGGAAATGTAAAAAAAGGTAAAGCTATTATTATTTTAAATCCAGCAGAGCCTCCACTTATGATGAGAGATACTGTTCATTGTCAAACAGTTGCCCAACCAAATAAAGAAGCAATTACTAAATCAGTTCATGAAATGGTAAAAAAAGTACAACAATTTGTACCAGGATATAAACTAAAAAATGGACCAATTTTTGATGGTAAAAAAGTTTCTATTTACTTAGAAGTTGAAGGATTAGGAGATTATTTACCAAAATATGCAGGTAACTTAGACATTATCACAGCAGCTGCAACAAACATTGCAGAAAAAATGGCTGAAAAAATCAAAGGAGAATAACATGAATTTAAAAGGTAAAAAAGTAACAATTCATGATATGTCTTTAAGAGATGGTATGCACTCTATTAGACATCAATTTACATTAGACCAAATGGCTGCGATGTCTAAAGCTATGGATGAAGCTGGTGTTCCTATGATTGAAGTAACTCATGGTGATGGACTTGGTGGTTCATCTTTAAATTATGGATATGGTTTACATACTGATGAAGAGTGGATTGAATGTGCGGTTTCAAATGTAAAAAATGCAAAAGTTTCTGCTCTTTTACTTCCTGGAATTGGAATTGTAAAAGATTTAGAAAGAGCTGTTAAAAAAGGTATTTCAACTGTTAGAGTTGCAACTCATTGTACAGAAGCAGATGTTTCAGCTCAACATATAAAAGCTGCTGTTTCTATGGGACTTGATACAGTTGGATTTTTGATGATGGCACATATGGTAACTCCTGAAAAATTACTTCAAGAAGCAGCAAAAATGGTTTCTTATGGAGCAAAAACTATCTATGCAACGGATTCAGCTGGATATATGTTACCTGATGATGTAAGTGCAAGAATATCAATTCTTAAAAAAGAGTTTGGTGATGATATTGAGTTAGGTTTTCATGGTCATAACAATATGTCAATGGGTGTTGCAAACTCACTTGCTGCTATTGAAGCAGGAGCAACTAGAATTGATGCTTCACTTGCTGGTTTTGGAGCAGGTTCAGGAAATACTGCAACTGAAGTTTTAGTTGCTGTATTAAATAGAATGGGTGTTGAAACAGGAATTGATTTACATAAAATCGAAGATGCAGCTGAAGATATTGCATTACCAATTATGGGAAAACCTACAAGAATTTCAAGAGATTCTATTACTTTAGGATATGCTGGAGTTTACTCATCATTTTTATTATTTGCAAGACGTGCAGAAGAAAAATATGGAATTGATGCAAGAACACTTTTATTAGAACTAGGAAGAAGAGGAATGGTAGGTGGACAAGAAGATATGATTGAAGACTTAGCATTAGATATGGCAAAAGAGAGAGGATTAATATAATGGCACTAGATAAATCAACAATAGAAAAATTAGCAAAACATTGTGAAGATGCTGAATTAAAAGCGTATGAAATCACTAAAATTACAGATGATTATCCAGATATGACTTATGAAGATGCTTATGATATTCAATGGACAGCAAGAGCTGCAAAAGAAGCAAGAGGTCATAAAATTGTTGGTATGAAAATGGGGCTAACTAGCCAAGCAAAAATGAAACAAATGGGTGTTCCAAATCCTTGTTATGGTTATTTAGCTGATTATTTCAGTTTTGGTGATGGAGCTGAAATTAAAATTGATGAGTTAATTCATCCAAAAGTTGAAGCTGAAATAGCTTTTGTACTTAAAAATGACTTAGAAGGACCTGGTTGTCATATTGGAGATGTTTTAGCTGCAACTGATTTTGTTATGCCAGCTGTTGAGATTATTGATTCAAGATATAAAGATTTTAAATTTGATTTAAAATCAGTTATTGCTGATAACTCTTCATCTTCAAGATATGTAACAGGTGGAAGAATGAGAGATATTAAAGATTTAGATTTAAAAACTCTTGGTGTTGTAATGGAAATAAATGGAGAGATAGTTCAACTTGGAGCTGGTGCTGCTGTTTTAGGACATCCTGCAACATCAATTGCAATGCTTGCAAATATGCTAAGTGAAAGAGGTGAAAAACTAAAAGCTGGTGAATATATCCTTTCAGGTGCAATTACTGCTGCTGTTAGTGTAAAAAAAGGTGATAATGTAACTGTTAAGTTCCAAGATTTAGGCTCTTTATCATTTAGATTTGTATAAGGAGAATAAATGCCAATAGCTACAATAAATATTATTGAGGGAAGAAGTGATGAAAAAAAAGAGAAACTAATTGAAAAAGTTTCTCTTGCAATTGCTGAATCGCTTGATGCACCACTTGAAAGTGTTAGAGTAATCATAAATGAAATGCCAAAACAACACTTTGGTATTGGTGGGAAAAGTGTCAAAAAATTGGGGAAATAAAATTGACTTCGTACAAACTTTTAGTAAAAGAGTTTAATTTAACTAAAAAAAGGTAGAGATTAAAATATGAATAATCCAGAAATTGCAAAAAATATAAAAACAGGTAGTTTTAATACAAACTACCATGATTTAGGTGAGGGTGAACCAATATTTTTTATTCATGGTTCAGGACCAGGTGTTTCAGCATTTGCTAATTGGAGAGGTTCTATGCCAGTTCTTGCTGAAAAATTTAGGGTAATTGCTCCTGATATGGTGGGGTTTGGTTATACAGATAGACCAGAAGGTATTACATACAATATGGATACTTGGGTTCAACAAACTATTGATTTAATGGATGCTTTAGGAATTGAAAAAACAAATTTAGTTGGAAATTCATTTGGTGGTGGATTAGCCGTATCACTTATGATTAAATATCCACAAAGATTCAATAAAGTTGTTTTAATGGGCTCAGTAGGTGTTTATTTTGATTTAACTTATGGTTTAGATAAAGCATGGGGATATACACCAAGCATAGAAAATATGAAAGAGTTACTTGATATTTTTGCTTATGATAGAAGTATTGTAACTGATGATTTAGCAAAAATGAGATATGAAGCAAGTATTAGACCAGGATTTCAAGAATCATTTGGTTCAATGTTCCCAGCTCCTCGTCAAGATGGTGTTGATTCTATGATGAGTTGTGAAAATGACATCAAAAAAATTGATAAAGAAGTTTTAATTGTACATGGAAGAGAAGATAAAGTTATACCTTTACAAAACTCTATTAGATTAAATCAACTTATTTTAAAATCTCAATTACATGTTTTTGGACAATGTGGACATTGGACACAAATCGAGCATAAAGATAGATTTAATAACTTGTTATTGAATTTTTTTAGTGAAAAATAGTTTTAATAAAAATTTGAAACATCAAACGATGGAGAGTTTTTAATATGATTTTAAAAACTCTTCAAATTGTACTACCTGTAATAATTATAGTTTTAATTGGACTATTTTATGCCAAAAAAACAAATATAAACACTGACACTATAAATAAAATGAATTTAGATATTTTTATACCAATTTTGATATTTTATGCAATAGCTCAAAAACTACCAAATATTTCTATTTTAGGATATTTCTCCCTTGGAGCAGTTATTGTAGTTTTTGGATCAGGGCTTATTTTATATCCATTTTTAAAGATGATGAATATAAATATTAGAAGTTTCCTTCCAACAATGATGTTTAATAACTCTTTAAATTTAGGTTTGCCTTTAGCTATGTTAGCTTTTGGAAATGAAGCTATGGCTATGTTTATAGCTTTATCTTTAGTTCAAGTTATAGGTCAATTTACAGTTGCAGTTGCCATGTATGGTGGAACTTTTAATCCTCTAACACTTCTTAAAAATCCAGTTGTAATAGCTACTATCTTGGGACTATTTTTTAACTATTTTGGTGTAGAGTTTTCAAAAGTTATTATTACTACTTTTGATTTACTTAGTGGTGTTGCAATTCCTTTGATTTTATTTTCTCTTGGAGTTAGGCTTTCAAGTGTGAAGTTTGATAATATAAAAATAGGATTTATTGGTGCAGTTTTATGCCCAATATCAGGAGTTATAACTGCATATATTGCAATTCTAATTTTTGATTATACTCCTTTACAAGAGAATCTTTTGATTTTATTTGGACTTTTACCACCAGCAGTGTTAAATGCAATTTTGGCAGAAAAATATAAAAATAACTCCTCTATGGTAGCTTCTGTTGTTGCAATGGGGAATATTTTGAGTTTGGTTTATATTCCTATTGCTTTATATTTTATGTTGTGATTTTTTCATTTTTTTAGGATTATATGAATATTAAGAGGTGTGCCCTTTTATGGAGGAGGGTTGTATAAAAGGGCACGATTTATTTAGAAGTTATATGATAGATAAACTCTTGTTACGTCAGTATTCCCATCTTCAATTCCAGCGGGAACGATAGTATTTTCAATTTCAACATGTTCATAATTTATTTTTAATAAAAAGTTTTTATAAAATGGATAAATTGCCATTGCTCCAACAGCACTAACATCTCCTAGTCCACCATCTGACCATGAATAACCTGCATAACCAACAGTTGTTACATCTAAAATAGGTATAATAATCCCTCCCACTAAAGTATCTGTGTTTGCTCTTGTAGGTACTCCACCTCCATTTACAGGCATTGCTGTAAATGCTGTATCTGAAGTTCCAGCACCAGCTCCTAAGTTTACATCTCCATCTTTTGTACTAGAGTTAAATGCTACAATATAGCCAAGTTTTCCTATACCTAAAGCTCCTGAGGCTTTTAATCCATATAATTCACCATCTTCAAAATCAGAACCTTTTGATTCATCTTTTGATGATAAATATTGAGCTGAGATAGTATGTAAACCGATTTTATAATCTGCTTGGAAATAAAGATTACTTATATCTTGATTTGAATTTATAGCATCAATATTTAGATATTGAGCTTGTAATTCTAAATTTTCGATAGAATTATTTTTTATGTATAAAGTATAAGCTCCATCTTCAAACTCTTCAAAATCAGCTGTATCTGAATCATTTGATGTTTTGGCTTGATATTTATCTACATATCCTGCGACAATTGTGGTATTTGGAATATCATTATTAGTTAATAAATAAGCTTCAAAAGAGTCTTTCAATAAACTTTCAGAAGATTTACCATCAATTGCTGTACTAACTAAAGGAGTATAAATATATTGTCTTCCAGCTTTTATACTTGTATTTGATAGTTTATATTCTAAATAAGCTTCAGATAAAACAGCACCAGAAGCATCTAAGTCAGAGCTAAAAACATTGTTGTTATTGTCATCACTAATTACGTGTGAAGCTTGAAAAGTTGCTCCTGCACTAAAACCATAAAAATCAGCTGTTTTGTATCCTAAACTTCCACCAATTGTTGCTATATCATCTGATGTTGATTTTCCTAAAAAATTGGAATTTGAATATATAGATTTAATCTCTCCTTTAATTTTCCCATTACTAAAGGCATCACTTAAATTATCTGCAAATAAAGGAGCAGTTAATAATAACGCAGTAATCAAACTAAGATTTTTTTTCATCTTTATTCCTTAAATTAAATTTTGATATTCAAATAAAAAACTCTATAAAAAATCGCCAAAATTATAGAGTTTAAAAAATATTAGAATTTCAGTATAAATATAATTTAATTTAATCGCAGTTTAATCGCTTTTTTTAATTTATATATCATCTATTTCTTTTTTATATGAACCAATAATTTTTATATTCTTGTATTTTTTTAATATTTTTTTTATATTTTCATCTTCTTTATGTCCATCAAATTCGATGAAGAAGTTAGAAATACCTTTTGTTATATGAGATTTTATTTTATATAAATTGATTTTTTCATCTTTGAATATTTGCAAAAAATCTATTAAAGAACCTGAAATATTAGGTAGTTCGATTAAAAAAGAAGTTTTATAGTCAATATTTTTTTCTTTTTTTTCATCTTTTTTACTTAATACAAAAAATCTTGTTTTATTGCTAGGATTATCTTCAATATCATAAAACATAACATTTAAATGATTGTTAAAAGCTGCGATGTTTGAGCATATTGCAGCACTATTTGGATTTTCAAAGGCTAATTTTGCAGCTTTTGTAGTAGATTCTACAAAAATATGTTCGATATTATGTAAATTGTATTTTTCTAAAAAAAGTGAACATTGATCAAAAGCTATATCTTTTGAATAGATAGTTTTTATTTCTGAAATATTTTCACAATTAGAAGAAAAAGTGTGATGTATATCTAAGATGATTTCACCAACTGCCGTTAAATCATATTTCAAAAAAGCATTTAAGGTATCATTTACTAAACCATTTAGACTATTTTCTATAGGAATTATCGCATAAGTTGCATTTTCTTTTTTTATCTCTTCAAACAAATTATTTATAGAGTTTATTGAAAAAAATTGATTTTCATTTCCAAACTTTTTAATAGCTGCATCTTGAGTATAACTTCCTTCTGGTCCTAAATATAAAATCTTATTTATTATAGAATGTGTATTTTCAAAAGAGTTTATGAGTTTAAAAAGTTTAATGATTTTCTTTTTGTTTTTTATATTTTTTTCTTTTGAACTTATCTCTTCATAGTGTTTTTTATCAAAAGTCTCAAGTAAGTTTTCTTCTGATAATAAAGAATTTCTTTGCGAAATCAAATCTAAAATTTGATTATCAATATTTTCAATGATATTTTTTTTCATTTTAAACCTTATAAAATAGTTTTATTAACTATTTTATAAAAATTTAATCGCACTTTTATCTCATTTGAATAAATTTAGTTTTCTTCTTTTATCATATCTTTTAAAAGAGTCATTCTCATCCATGCAGAAGTTGTGATTTTTACTCCTATTTCTTTTGACATTTTTAAAGCTTGTTCTTCAATCCAATCTTTTTCTTTTTGACTAAGAGCTACTGGAATTGCAGTATTTCTTACTTCTTCTATGGCTTTTTTAGGACGACCAGTATTTTTCTTTTTTGTAGGAGTTTTTTCTTTTAGAACTTTTTCTTCTGTTTTGATTTTAGATGAATTAAGTTTCAGTTTATCTGCGTATCCCATTTTAGTTTTCCAAAACTTTTTTTAGATTTATCATATCTTCTATGGCATTTCTATAAATATGTCTTTTAAATCTATTATTTCCAGCTTTATTTTCAACATATTCACAATCAAATAATGAATCTTCTAAAATAGATGATTCTCTTACAAAAATGATTGGAATTTTTATATTTCCATACAATTTTTTTATTTCATCTTCAAGATATTCTTTTAATTCTACTGCTTTATTATTGTTCTTTGTTCGATTTACAACTAAAATGATATTTTTATTTATTTCAATTACATCTTTTAAAGTAGCAAGAGTTGCTTGAACATCAACAATTGATGTAAGAGTTGGAATAATTACTTTTTTAACTTGTTTTATAATTTCATTTATTCTTGTGTCTTTAAATCCTCCAAAGTCATATACAACTTTTTCATCAAAAGGTATTTCTTCATACTCTTCACTTGAAACTAGAAATCCTTTTTCTTCAGGCATTAGATTATGAGCAGATGAGTGTGAATCATTTGTAACATAAGTAAACTCTAACATTTGAGAAATTTGAACTGATAAAGTTGTTTTTCCAACTCCACCTTTTATACTATAAACAACGTAAGACATAGACTTCCTTAATTATTTCTATATATTTTTATATAATATTATATTTTATGGAAAATAATTATATCTAAATATATATTTAGATATGTTTTATAAAAAATATATTTTATTTATATAAATTTATATATAAATATATAAAAAACTATTTGTTCTAAAACCATATAAGAATTACCATTTTTTATTTCTATGTAACACTCTTATTATTATAATCCAGAATATTTTTTACATAAGGATTCAAAATGAAAAAAACAATATTTTCTTTAGTTATAGCAACAGCAATTGCAAATGCACACTTTCTAACATTTATTCCAAGTACAGATAATGTTAATGATAAAAAAGATGCAAATATAAAACTTGATGCAATGTTCATTCATCCATTTGAGCAAACAGGTATGACGATGGAAAAACCTCTTGGGATTTATTTAGAATCTACAAAAAATTCTTTGCCTTTAAATGAAACAAAAAAATTTGAGCATAAAGCTTGGGAAACAGCTTATCAAATTAAAAAACCAGGAGTTTATCAATTTTTTGTACAACCAGAACCATATTTTGAACCAGCAGAAGAAAAATACATTTCACACGTACCTAAAGTAATAGTTAGTGCTTATGGAGTTGAAGATGGTTGGGATGAGCCATTAGGATTGAAGTATGAAATTATACCAATGGTAAAACCTTTTGCGCTATACTCTGGAAATATTTTTCAAGGTAAAGTTTTACAAGATGGAAAAGCTGCTTCAAATGTAGAAGTAGAAGTTGAGTTATATAATGAATTTGGATTAAAAGCTCCAAGTGAAGCTCATATAACACAAGTTGTAAAAACTGATGAAAATGGAAATTTCTCTTTTGTGATGAATCATAAAGGTTGGTGGGGATTTGCAGCTTTGATTGAAGAAGGAGAAAAAGAGTTTGAAGGGAAAAAATATCCTATTGAAAATGGAGCATTACTTTGGGTAAAAGCTTATTAAAAAGTTTTATTTAAAGTTGAAATATTTTTAAGGTAGAAAATGCATATATCAGATGGAATAATTAGTATTGAAGTTTCAAGTATAACAGCAATTGCTGCTGTTGCTTTTTGTGCTTATTCATTTAAGAAATTAACAAATGAAAAAATAGCTTTAGTTGCAGCGATGTCTGCTTTATTTTTTGTTACTTCATTTATACATATTCCATTTGGACCAACTCAAATACACTTAATGCTTATAGGATTTATAGGCATCTTTTTAGGAAGTTTAGCTTTTATTTCTATTTCAATTGCTTTAATATTACAAGCATTGCTTCTTGGTTTTGGAGGATTGACTTCACTTGGAGCAAATATTATAATTATGGCAATGCCTGCATATTTGGTATATTTAATTTTTAAATTAGATTTTTTGAAAAAATTAAATGAAAAAATCAGATTCTTTTTAGTTGGTTTTATTGGAGTGTTTTTTTCTACAATAACTCTATTTTTAGTTTTAGTTTTTTCAAAAGATGAATATTTAGCAGTTGGGTATTCGATAATTGCTGTAAATATTCCAACTATGATTTTAGAAGGAATAGTAACACTATTTTTATTGCTTTATATTAAAAAAGCAATGCCATCTTTATTGAAGGATACAAGTTTATGTTAAGATTTTTAGTTTTATTAATAGTTCCTATATTTTTATTTGCACATAAAATCAATTTATTTTTAGATTATGAAAATGGAAATCTTTTTATTAGTTCATATTTTGCAAATGCAAAAGGTTGTATAAATTGCAAATTTGAAATAAGAGATAAAGATAATAATTTGATTTTATCTGATAAATTAGATGAAAATGGTGAGTATAATTATAAAACAGATAAAAGTGAATTAACAGTAATCATTGATGCTGGAGCAGGGCATAGTGTCTCAAAAAATGTAACTGAACAAATTAATACAGTTGAAAAAGAAATAGAAGAAAATAGTAATGAAAAAATGAAAGAATTAATAGAAAAAAATAAACAATTAGAAAATAAAATAAAAGTTTTAGAAGAGCAATTAGATTATTTTGAAATATTCAAAGTTTTATTTGGTTTAGCAATTATATTTTTAATTTTTCTAGTTTTAAAAAGAGTAAAAAATTGATTATATTTAATCCAGCTATTTCTCTTGTTTGTGCATTTATTTATAGTTTGATTTTGAGTTTTTCAGAGTTTAATATATTTTATATTTTGCCTGTACTTTTTTTGATGTTTATTGATTCTAAAAATATTTTATTTGTATTAAAAAAACTTCTTTTTTTAAATTTGTTTATTTTTACAATTTTTATTTTTGTTTGGATTCAAGCAAGTTTTTTTGAAGCAATAAATATATATCTAAGAACAAATATAATCATATTCTTCAATCTATTACTTTTTATAAATTCAAAAGGTTTGGATATTATTAGAGGTTTTTCTCTTCTTAAATTTCCAAAAAGATTTATATCTACCTTTTATTTTAGTTGGAAAATGATTTTAGAACTTCAAACAGAATTTAGAAATATAAAAACAACTCTAATTACTCGAAGTTTTCATAATAAAACAAATCTTTTCATATATCAAACTTATGGTAATATTTTAGGCTTATTATTTATAAAATCTATGCAAAAAGCACAAAATCTAAAAGATAGTTTTGAATTAAGAGGTTTTAATGGTGAAATCTTTTTCAATGATAATTATAAATTTGATAAATATGATTTTTATTTAATATTTATAATTTTATTAACATTAATTTTAAGGTACTTCATATGAGTTGTTCTATAACTTTAAAAAATATTTCATATTCAAATAAAGACAATCTACTATTTAAAAATATAAATCTAAGTGTGGGACATGAAGAAAAAGTGGCAATCATTGGTTCAAATGGTGTTGGAAAAAGTTCACTTTTAAAGATAATTGCAGGTATTGAAGAGTCATTTTTGGGGGAATTATATCTTTTCCATCATTTGATAAAAGATAAAAAAGATTACAAAAAATTCCGTTTTGAAGTAGGATATTTACCTCAAGATATAAGTAGTTTCTTTTTATCTCCAACAGTTATAGAAGATGTGATGTTTTCTTTAAGAACAACAGGAATAAATAAAGATGAAGCTTATCAAAAAGCTTTGGAAATACTTGAACAATTAGAAATTTTACATCTAAAAGATAGAATAATTTATGAGTTAAGTGGAGGAGAACAAAAAATTGTTGCACTTGCAGGAATTTTGATAACAAAACCAAAAATTTTACTTTTAGATGAACCAACAAATGCTTTAGATGAAGAATCAGAAAAAAGAATAATAAAAATCTTAAATTCAATAAAAAAATCTATGATTATTATCTCTCATCACAAATCTTTTATTGAACAACTTACTCCTACAATTTATAAACTTGAGAATAAAAAATTAATAGATTATAAATAATTTTTTATTTCTTAAATAGAAAATAAATAATTATTTACGATAGTAAAAAATCACAAAATAATCATAAAAAATAAGCTAGAATAGCAATAAAATAGCATTTTAATTAAATTTTAAGTTTATTGAAAATAATTAATAAATATTAAGATTGAATTAATTATTTTTATGTAACCATAGACTTTAAAATTAACTAAGGAGATGGTTATGAGTAGATTATTTAAGTTAGGGGCTTCAATATTATTATGTGCTACATTTGCAAATGCAAGTACACAAGCAGAAGCAGAAGCACTTGTAATGAAAGGTGTAGAATTTTGTAAAAAAGTTGGTGTATCAGCTTGTGTTGAAGAATTTAATAAACCTGAAAGTGAGTTTGTAAATGGTGATTTATATATCTGGGCAAATGATTTTGATGGTATTATAACTGCTCATCCAAAAAAACCTTTAAAAGGGAAAAATCTTTATAGATATAAAGATAAAGCAGGTAATCAATTATTTAAAAACTTTATAGACAAAGTAAAAGCTGATGGTTCAGGTTGGGTAGACTACGTATGGGATCATCCAGTAAAAGGTGAACAAACTCCAAAAACATCTTTTGTAATAGGAATTGGTGAAAATCAATTAATAGGTGCAGGTGTTTATAAAGAATAGATTATTTAATAATAAAGTCTTGAATTTTCAAGGCTTTAGATTTTCCAAAAAAATAGACTAATCTCTGCTTTTTTTAGAAAATTAAGCATAAAATCTAATTAAATAGGATTGATTATGTTTGGTATAAAAAATATGAAAATTGGTAAAAAAATCTTAATTGGCCCTTCAATCGCAATACTTTTTTTAATCGTTCTAGCAATATTTTCAAATAGTGCATTAAAATCAGATAAAGTGACATTAAAAAATATAGTTGATGTAAAATTTGAACTTTATAAATCTAGTAGCAAATTATTAAGTGATATAAATTTATATAATTCAGTTTTATATAAAATATTTAGTTATGCTACTGACAAATATGAACAATCGTTAATTGATGAACAAATAGCTATTTTAAATAATCTAAAATCTAAAATTGAAAAAGATATGGATAGATTTTTAAAAGAAGAGTATTTAACAACTGATGACAAAAAAAGTATAGAAGATGTAAATAAAGAATTAGTTGAATATAACTTAACAGTTCGTGATGCAATAGATATGCTAAGTGTTGATTTAGGAATGGCAACACCAATGTTATCTGTTGCTGATGAAGTTTTTTTGATAATAAATGAAAAATTAAATGCAATAAATAAAACAGCAGATGAACAAAATAAATTAAGTTATATAAATGCTCTAAATAAAATAGATTCAACTTTATATACTTTGTATACGTTGATTATTATAGTGTTAATTGTAGTATTTTTTTCAACAGTTGCAATAACAAATTCTATAAAAAAACCTTTAGAAAAATTTAATGACGGATTAATAGAGTTTTTTAAATATCTAAATCAAGAGATAAAAGAATCAAAACTTATAGAAATTGATTCAAAAGATGAATTAGGTCTGATGGCAAATGAAGTAAATAAAAATATATTATTTACAAACAAATCTATTGAAAAAGATAGAACTTTAGTTGATAGTGCAATAAAATGTGCAAATGAAGCAAAAAAAGGTTTATTAAATACAAGAATTGAAGGAGAAACTAATAATTCTTCTTTAAATGAATTAAAAAATGTAATAAATGAAATGTTAAGCGCCATTGAAAACAATATTAAAAATGCAATGAAAGTTTTGTCTTTATATACAAATTATGATTATAGAGAAAAAATTAATATTTCTGGTTTAGAAGGTGATTTAAAAGCATTATGTAATGACGTAAATAATTTAGGATTTGCTATTACATCTATGTTAGTTGAGAATAAAAATATAGGTTTATTGTTATCTTCAAATGCTGAAAGATTATCAAAAAATGTTGAAAATCTTACAACATCAGCAAATTCACAAGCAGCGTCATTGGAACAAACAGCTGCTGCAATCGAAGAAATTACTTCAAATATGCAAAATAGTTCACAAAATATTATAAAAATGACTTCATATGCAAATGAAGTTTCAAGCTCAGTTGCAATAGGGCAAGAATTAGCTTCAAAAACAGCTTTATCAATGGATGAAATAAATGCGCAAACGCAAGCAATTGCTGACTCAATTATTATAATTGACCAAATAGCATTTCAAACAAATATTTTATCTTTAAATGCAGCAGTTGAAGCAGCAACTGCTGGAGAAGCTGGAAAAGGTTTTGCAGTTGTAGCACAAGAAGTAAGAAATCTTGCAAGTAGAAGTGCAGAAGCTGCTAAAGAGATAAAAGAGTTAGTAGAAAATGCAACTAATAAAGCCAATGAAGGTAAAGTTATTTCAAGTGAGATGATAAAAGGTTATGAAAAATTAAACACAAATATTCATAATACCTTATCTTTGATAAATGAAGTTTCATCTTCTTCAAAAGAACAATTTACAGCAATGGAACAGATAAATGATACAGTTAATAATTTAGATCAAGTTACTCAAAAAAATGCAACATCAGCAGATGAAGCAAATAAAGTAGCACGTGAAGTAAATGAAATAGCTGAAAAAGTTGTATTAAATACAAATGAAAAAGAATTTGAGGGCAAATAACTTTATTTTTATTTGCTAAATAATTTATTGTATAATATTTCCCATAGGAGAATTATTATGGGAAATATTATGTATCACTATTGTAATGTAGATGCTTTTAAAGCAATAATTCAAAATAAGACTTTATGGTTAAGCTCTGTTTATAACTTAAATGATTACAAAGAAATTCATTGGATAAAAGAAAAAGTTTTAAAAAAAATTCAAGAATCTACAAATAAAAACAGTTATGAAAAATTCCACACTTTTTTAAAGATTTATGAAAAAAAACAACCAAATGTTTATATAGCTTCATTTTCTCAAGGAGAAGATTTATTAAGTCAATGGAGAGCTTATGCAAATGATGGTTATGGTGTAGCTATTGGTTTTAATAGTTCCTATTTTAAAGAAAATAATTTAATTAAAACTTCTAAAGTTTTATATGATGAAAAAGTTCAAGAAAGAGAAATAAAAAAGATTCTAACACCCCTTTTTGAATGTGAAAATAAATTCAATTTTAATTCTTCAAAATTTGAAAATTTCTGTGAAAAAATTATAGATGAATTAAATTATTTATCAGCAAAATCAAAGAATGAACTTTTTATAGAAGAACAAGAAGTAAGAGTAATTCATAATCCGATAATTATTGAGGATAAAAAAACAAAAAGATTTATTTTTAAGAAAAATATCTCACCTATGATGTTTAGAGCTGTTTGTGGAAATTTAATACCTTATTTTGAGTTGAAATTTACTAATTTTAATGAAGAAAATGAACCAATATTAGAAATTGTAAAAGGACCAAAAAGTAAAATTATTGACCAAGAAATAAAAATCTTTTTAGCAAATAATGGTTTTTATAATGTAAAAATAAAGAGTTCAAAATCATCATATAGATGATTTTAAATTTTCTCATATTTTTTATAAAAGCTTATACATAATATCGCTCCTAAGAAAGCCATTCCTGCACCTACAAGAGAAGGATAATTAAATGTAAGTCCAAAAAATAATGGAATCCCTCCAAAAAAAGCACCTAATGAATTTGCAACATTAAAAGCAGCTTGTATAAATGCAGCAGCTAGCATTTCGGAATGTTTTGCACTTTTTAACATAACCATATTTATTGGTGTTCCAATAGACATAGCTAATGTTCCGCAAATAAATGTAAGAATAATAGAAATAATTTTGTTGTCTGATAATAAAAATACTAATATTAATGATATAACCATAAGTGATAGAAGAGTGATTGCTGCAATTGCAGGATTTTTTTTATCAGCTAAATATCCACCTAAAATATTTCCTACCACCATTCCTGCACCAGCAACTATCATTAAGTATGAAACATCAGCTGCATTAAATCCTGATATATGAATCAAAAGAGGGGCAATATAACTAAACCAGGCAAAAAGACCACCAAATCCAATAGCAACTATTGTTAAGATATGCCAAGCTTTTATAGTTTTAAAAAACTCTAGTTCTTCTTTGAATGTAACAGTTTTTAAAGGTTTTAATTTAGGTAACCAAATATATAAAAATATAATAGTTAACAATCCAAGTAATGAAACTACTCCAAAAGCATATCTCCAATGAAGATTATGCCCAATAAATGTAACAAATGGAACCATAATTAAAATAGCAATTGTAAGTCCAGTAAACATTGAAGATATTGCTTGAGCTTCTTTTCCCTTAATAGCTAATTTTGTAGCAACAACAGTTCCAACACCAAAAAATGCTCCATGGGGAAGACCTGCAAAAAATCTTGACATTAAAAGAGTATTATAATCAGGTGCAATAATTGAAAAGGCATTGAATATTGTAAATAGTATCATTAAAGAAATTAATATATATTTTGGAGGAAATTTTGCACTAAGAGCTACTAAAATTGGAGCTCCAATTACAACCCCAAAAGCATAAGCTGAAATAAGATGTCCCGCAACAGGGATAGAAACATCAATAGAACTAGCAACATCCGGTAATAATCCCATAATAATAAATTCAGTTGTCCCAATAGCTAGTCCACCTAAGGCCAAAGGAAATAATTGTTTAGTCATAAATGTTAACCTTTTTATTTTTTTGAATTTTAGTGAAAAAATATAACTACAACCTTAATGTTAGAATAATTTAATGTAAGATATTTTTAATATAATTTTAAGTATAATCCTGAACTTTTTTAGAAAACTCTACCAAGTTTCCTAGAATCGGAGTATCGTTTCAACTAAATGTTGATTTGCACGAGAAGCTTGAGTAAAGCTTATAATTACTCAAACCAATTTATATAAAGGAAAGAAATGCCTACAATCAATCAGCTTGTAAGAAATGAGCGAAAAAAGGTGATTAAAAAATCTAAATCACCAGCACTTAAAGAGTGTCCACAAAGAAGAGGAGTATGTACAAGAGTATATACAACAACTCCAAAAAAACCTAACTCGGCTTTAAGAAAAGTTGCAAAAGTTAGATTAACAACAGGTTTTGAAGTTATTTCATACATCGGTGGAGAAGGTCACAACTTACAAGAACACTCAATTGTTTTAGTAAGAGGAGGAAGGGTAAAAGATTTACCTGGGGTTAAATATCACATCGTTAGAGGTGCTTTAGATACTGCTGGTGTTGCAAACAGAACTGTTGCAAGATCTAAATATGGTACTAAAAGACCTAAAGCCGGTAAAAAATAAGTAGAAGGATAAGAAAATGAGAAGAAGAAAAGCTCCAGTTAGAGAAATAATGGCTGATCCTATCTACAATAGTAAAGTGATCACAAAATTTGTTAATGCAATTATGTTAGATGGTAAAAAATCAACTGCTGAAAAAATTTTATACGGTGCAATCGCAAACTTAGATGCGAGAGGTGAAGAAAAAGGTTTTGATTTATTCGAAAGAGCAATTGAAAACGTTAAACCACTTTTAGAAGTAAGATCAAGAAGAGTTGGTGGAGCTACATATCAAGTTCCTGTTGAAGTTAGAGCTGTAAGAAGACAAACTTTAGCATTAAGATGGTTAGTAGAATATGCTAGAAAGAGAAATGAAAGAACTATGGTAGAAAGATTAGCTAATGAGTTATTCGAAGCTGCTAATGAAAGAGGTTCATCTTTCAAGAAGAAAGAAGATATGCATAGAATGGCAGAAGCTAATAAAGCATTTGCACACTACAGATGGTAGGAATTATAAATGGCTAGAAAAACACCACTTAACAGAGTTAGAAATATTGGTATTGCTGCTCACATTGATGCAGGAAAAACAACAACTACTGAAAGAATTTTATTCTATACAGGTGTATCTCATAAAATTGGTGAAGTTCATGAAGGTGCTGCAACAATGGACTGGATGGAACAAGAGCAAGAAAGAGGTATCACAATTACTTCTGCTGCTACAACTTGTCATTGGACACACCCAAAAACTAAAGAGCAATTACAAATAAATATCATTGACACTCCAGGACACGTTGACTTTACAATTGAAGTTGAAAGATCTATGAGGGTTCTTGATGGTGCTGTTGCAGTATTTTGTTCAGTTGGTGGAGTTCAACCACAATCTGAAACAGTTTGGAGACAAGCAAATAAATATGGAGTTCCAAGAATTATTTATGTAAATAAAATGGATAGAACAGGTGCAAATTTCTTTAATGTTGAAAAACAAGTTGCAGAAAGATTAAAAGCAAATCCAGTTCCAATTCAAATTCCAATTGGTGCAGAAGAAAATTTTAAAGGTGTTATTGATTTAGTACAAATGAAAGCAATCGTTTGGGATGATGATGCTGCAATGGGTTCTAACTATCACATTGAAGAAATCCCAGCTAATTTATTAGAACAAGCAGAAGAGTATAGAGAAAAAATGGTTGAAGCAGCAGCTGAATCATCAGAAACTTTAATGGAAAAATATCTTGAAGGTGAAGCTTTAACAGAAGAAGAAATAACAGCTGGTTTAAAAGCTAGATGTTTAGCTATGGAAATTACTCCTATGGTTTGTGGAACTTCATTTAAAAATAAAGGTGTTCAAACTTTACTTGATGCTGTTGCAATGTATTTACCAGCTCCAACAGAAGTTGCAGATATTAATGGTGAAACACAAGATGGTGAAGCTGTTATTGTTCCTTCAAGTGATAATGGTGAAGTTGCAGCATTAGCATTTAAAATTATGACTGACCCATTTGTTGGACAATTAACATTTACAAGAGTTTATAGAGGTGTTTTAGAATCTGGAACATATGTATATAACTCTACAAAAATGAAAAAAGAAAGAATCGGAAGATTACTTAAAATGCATGCTAATAACAGAGAAGAAATTAAAGAGCTTTATGCTGGAGAAATTGGAGCTGTTGTTGGTTTAAAATATACAATTACTGGAGATACACTAGCAAGTGAAAAAGATCCTGTAATTTTAGAAAGAATGGAATTCCCTGAGCCTGTTATTTCTGTTGCAGTTGAGCCAAAAACAAAAGCTGATCAAGAAAAAATGGGTATTGCATTAGGAAAACTTGCTGAAGAAGATCCATCATTTAGAGTAAATACTGATGAAGAATCAGGTCAAACTATTATTTCAGGAATGGGTGAGTTACACTTAGAAATTCTTGTAGATAGAATGAAAAGAGAATTTAAAGTTGAAGCAGAAGTTGGTGCTCCTCAAGTTGCTTACAGAGAAACAATTAGAAACACTGTAAACCAAGAGTATAAATATGCAAAACAATCTGGTGGTAAAGGTCAATACGGTCACGTATTCTTAAAAATTAATCCACTATCTGGTTCAGAAGAAAACTTTAAATTCAATAATGAAATTAAAGGTGGAGTTATTCCTAAAGAGTATATTCCAGCTGTTGAAAAAGGTTGTGCTGAAGCAATGCAAGGTGGTATCTTAGCTGGTTACCCAATGGTTGATATTGAAGTTACACTTTATGATGGTTCATATCATGATGTTGACTCATCTGAAATGGCATTTAAATTAGCTGCTTCAATGGGATTCAAACAAGCTTGTAGAAGTGCTGCAGCTGGTGCAGTTATTCTTGAGCCAATCATGAAAGTTGAAATTGAAACTCCTGAAGATTATATGGGAGATGTTATTGGGGATTGTAATAAAAGAAGAGGACAAGTTCAATCTATGGATGATAGAGCTGGTATCAAACTGGTTACTGCAATGATTCCATTATCTGAAATGTTTGGTTATTCTACTGATTTAAGATCTATGTCTCAAGGTAGAGCAACATATTCAATGATTTTCGATAACTATTCAGAAGTTCCAAGAAATGTATCTGAAGAAATTATCAAAAAAAGAAATGGTTAATATTTAACTTTCTTTTTATAAAAAGGACATGCATTTTGCATGTCCTTTTTTTTTGATTAAATTTATTTAAGTTATTTATATTTATTTAGCTAAAATAAATAAAAAATGATTTAAATAAATTATAAAATGAGTTGATTTTGAGAATTGAAAAAAATTTTGAAGTATTAAATGATATAAAAAATGCTGGAATTATATTAAAACCATCAAGCCCCGAATTGAGAAATATTTATTTAAAAATTAAAGAATTATTTGAAGCTTCAAATATAAAAATTTTACTTGAAGATAACTCTGCAAAGATGATAGATTTAGAAGGCTATCCATTAGAAGAATTATGCCAGAAAGTAGATTTTTTAATTTCAGTTGGAGGAGATGGAACATTACTTTCAGTTGTAAGAAAGTCTTTTAAATATGATAAACCAGTTCTTGGAATAAATCTTGGTACTTTAGGATTTTTAACTGATATATCAATGGAGCAATTACCTAAGTTTATAAATGATTTAAAAAATGGGATATATAAAATTGATAACAGAATGATGGTTGAAGGTAGCGTAAATTTAAATAAATTTGTGGCTTTTAATGATATTGTAATTTCAAGAAAATCAATTTCATCAATGATAAAAATTAAAGGTAAAATAGATGGAAAATCTTTCAATACTTATTATGGTGATGGAGTAATTATATCAACACCAACAGGCTCAACAGCTTATAATTTATCTGTTGGAGGACCAATAGTTTATCCTTTAACTGAAGCTTTTATTGTAACTCCTGTTGCTCCTCATTCACTAACTCAAAGACCTTTAGTTATGCCAGCAGATTTTGAAATAGAGTTTAAAATTATTGATAATCAAGGGGCTGTAGTAATTGTAGATGGGCAAGATATTTATGAAATTGAACAAAATCAATCAATAAAAATAAATATTGCAAATAAAAAAGCAAAAATGTTACATAGAATACAAAGAAATTATTTTGAAGTTTTAAATGAAAAATTGAGATGGGGAAATTAAAAATTGATTACAAGAGTTTATTTAAAAGATTGTTTATCATTTGATGAAGTTGATTTAGAATTTAAGTCAGGATTGAATATTTTTACAGGACCAAGTGGTGCTGGAAAATCTATTTTAATGCAATCTATTCTTTCTTTATTTGCCTTAAGTGAAGTCAGAGCCAATATTGGTGAAGTAATTTTAACAAATTCAAAAATAAGTGATGAAGTTTATGATATTTCTTTTGAAGATGAAATTATTATAAAAAGTATAAAAAAAGATAAAGTTAGATATTTTTTGAATAATCAAACTATATCAAAAAAAAATCTTTTTGATTTTTCTACAAAACTTATAAAACATCTCAATTTAAAAGACACATCTGAATTTGACAGTTCTAAATTGATTGTTTTTTTAGATAAATTAACTTCAAAAAATAAAAAAGAGTTTATAAAATTAAAAGAAGATTTCGATTGCTTATATAAAGAGTTAGTTGAAGTAAAAAAAGAGTTAGAAAAAATTGAAGAAGACGAAAAAAGATTAGAAGATTTAAAAGAATTTGCAAAGTTTGAGATTGACAAAATAGAGCAAATAAATCCTAATGTAGATGAATATGAAGAATTAAATTTATTGAAGAAAAGATTAGCCAAAAAAGAGAAGATTGAAATTGCAATAAAAAAAGCATCAAGTATTTTTGAATCAACTTATAATGTGACAAATGCATTAGAATTAATGGAAATAGATTCTAGTTTTTTTGATGAAACAATGAATGAATTAAATAATATTTTTGAAAAATTTAACGATTCTTTACATGAATTAGAAGATACAAATATAGAGAATGTTTTAGATAGAATAGAGAAATTATCATCATTACAAAAAAGATTTGGTTCAATAGAAGAGTGCTTGAAATATAAAAAAGAAAAAAAACAAGAATTAGAATCATATGAAAATATTTTCTTTCAAAAAGAAAAACTAGAAAATAGATATAATGAGTTGAAAATAAAAATAGATGAATATTCTTTAATTATTTCAAAATATAGAAAAGAAACAACTCTAATTTTAGAAGAAAAAATCAATGAATATTTAAAATTTTTATATTTAAGCAATGCAAAAATAATTTTACAAAAAAAATATTTAGACTCATCAGGAATAGATGAAGTTGTATTTGAATTAAATGGTGTTTCTTTAGAAACAATTAGTTCTGGGGAATATAATAGATTAAGACTTGCTCTTTTAACAAGTATTAGTGAATATGATATCGTAGACAATGGAATTTTGTTTTTAGATGAAATAGATGCAAACCTAAGTGGAAAAGAGAGTGACGCGATTGCAAGGGTTCTTATTAAATTAAGTAAATCATATCAAATATTTGCAATTTCTCACCAACCTCAATTGACTTCAAGTGCAAATCAACATTTTTTAGTTGATAAACATAATGGCAAATCATATGTTAAATTATTAGACGATAAAGAAAGAATAAGTGAGATAGCAAGAATGATTAGTGGTGAAAATGTAACCACTGAAGCACTTAAATTCGCAAAAAATTTATTAAAATAACTAAAAACTTGACATTTTAGCTCTACAATAGATATTATATATACAATATAAACTATGGAGAGTTGAATGTTTTCTAACATGTCTATAAAGGGTAAGATATTAATACTTTCTCTAATTACAATAATAGTTGTTTCTGTATCAATTACTATAGATTCTATCTATTCAATAAAAAAATTTTCAAAAGAAAATATTGAAAAATTTAAAAATGATGCTTATGCAAAAAAAGAGCTAGAATTAAAAAATTATGTTTCTCTTGCGGTTAAAACTGTTGATGCATATTATAGTAGAACTTCAGTTGATAAAATCAAGGTTGAAGTTCAAGAAGATTTAAAAACTCAAACAAATTTTTTATTTTCTATTTTAAATTCAGAATATGAAAAATTAAAAGGTTCTTTATCAGAAGATGCTTTGAAATATAGATTAAAAACTATTGTAGATGCAACAAGATATGGTAAAAATGGTTATTTTTGGATAAATGATACGGATTCAGTAATCATAACTCATCCTATAAATCCAGCTTTAAATAATAAAAATATGTATGACTATAAAGATAAAGCAGGAAAACAAATATTTAAAGAATTCTCAGATGTTGCTAAAAAACAAGGAGAAGGATTTGTTGATTATGTTTGGCCAAAACCTGGCTTTGATACTCCCCAATTAAAAGTTTCATTTGTGAAACTTTTTAAACCATATAATTGGGTAATTGGAACTGGAGAATATGTAGATGATGTAACTTCAAAAATGCAAGAAGAAGCATTAAAAACTATTTCTGAAATGAGATATGCAAATAATGATTATTTCTGGATAAATGATTCTTATCCAAAAATGATACATCATCCTAATACAAAATTAAATGGAACAGATTTATCAACTTATGTAGATGCAAAAGGAAAAAAACTTTTTGTTGAAATGGCAAAAATTTCTAATGAAAATAAAGCTGGTGGATTAGTAAAGTATTGGTGGGATAAACCAGGTAAGAAAGATGATCCAAAAGAAAAATTCTCTTATGTTCAAAGATTTGAACCTTGGGATTGGATTGTAGGAACAGGTGCTTATGTTGATGATATAGAAAATGAAGTTACTTTAATGGAAGAAAATACAAATTCACAAATTAATAATATTATTTTTGGAATGGCAATTTTTTCAATTATTGCAATAATAATAGTATATTTAATATATAACTATTTTGTTAGTCAAACTATTATTAAACCATTAGAAAATCTAAATGATGCAATTCTTAATATTTCAAAAGCTAACTCAACTGCTGATCATATAGAAAAAAAATCAGATGATGAAATTGGTAAATTAGTTGATAGTTTTAACGGTTATATTGGAAAGTTAAAATCTGGATATGAAGAAGATGCAAAAGTTATAGAAAATGTTGATGAAGTTATTGAAAAAGTAATAAATGGATTTTATGTATATAAAATAGAAAAAACTTCTTCAAATCCTCAAATACAGAAATTAAGGGATTCAATAAATTCTATGATAGATAGAACAAATCAAAATTTAGTTGGGTTAAATAATATTTTAATTGAATATGGAAATTCAAATTTCGCTATAGGAGATTCAAAAATTGATACAACAAAAGTTAGTGGTATTATTTCTTCATTGGCTGCAAGTACACAGTTAATAGGTGTAACAGTATCAGAATTTTTATCAATGATTGTAACAAGTGGTAGAAAATTAAATGAAGATACAAATGTATTATCAAGTGCAGCAGGAAAACTTTCAGCTTCTGCAAATGAACAAGCAGCATCTTTAGAAGAAACAGCAGCAGCTGTTGAAGAAATTACTTCAATTGTAAAATCAAGTGTACAAAAAGTACATCAAATGTCAAATTTAGCAACAGAATTACAACTTTCTTCAAAAGAGGGTGAATTACTAGCTTCAAAAACAAATAAAGCTATGGATGACATTGATGAGCAAGTAAAATCTATTAATGAAGCAATAACTGTAATTGATCAAATTGCTTTTCAAACAAATATACTTTCATTAAATGCTGCTGTTGAAGCTGCAACTGCTGGAGAAGCAGGAAAAGGTTTTGCCGTTGTAGCACAAGAAGTAAGAAATCTTGCAAGTAGAAGTGCAGAAGCTGCAAAAGAGATTAAGAATATTGTTCAAATTGCAACTGCAAAAGCAAATGAAGGAAAATCAATTGCTAATGAAATGATAGGTGGATATTCAACACTAAACTCTAAAATCAATGAAACAATTACATTAATAGAAGATGTATCTCAAGGAAGTAAAGAAGAAGAAAAAGGAATAGTTCAAATTAATGATACTATTAATACATTAGATCAAGCAACACAAGTGAATGCAAATTCTGCTACCGTAATTAGCGGATTAGCAAATGAAGTTGCATCATTATCAGAGAATCTATTAAAAATAGCAGATAGAGCAAAATTTAAAGAAATGAGTAAAAAAGAGATTGAAGATATTGATTTAGTATTTAAAATTTCTAAATTAAAAAATGATCATATTAAATTCAAATTGACAAATTTTGATAAAGTAGGAAGTTCAAAAGTTGCTTGGAGCGTTACAAAAACTAATGAATGTGATTTAGGTAAATGGATGTTAGAACAAGAAAATGATGGTAAATCATTTACAAAAACTGATAATTGGAAAAATTTAAAATTAAATCATGATTTAGTACATAATAGCGTACAAGATTATATAAATGAAGATTGTAAATTAATAACAGATAAAAATCTTTTAAATGATTTATCTCAAAAGTTAGATAAAGCAACAGTAGAAGTATTTAAATCTCTTGACCAAATAAAAAAAGATAATAAAATTGAGGAAGTAATTATAAAAAAAGCTGATGAAAATTTAAATAAATCAGAAAAAATAAAAAAAACAGAATCTACTGATCACTTTTCTAAATCTACAGTAATTGCATCAACTACAAAAGATGATGATGAATGGGAAAGCTTTTAAAAGCTTTCCTTTTTTTATAAATCAAAAATTAATTAAGATTAAAAATATCCTATTTTAAAATATTTATCTAAAAATAGGTATAATATTGTATTTTAAAAGAAAATATAATTATAAAAGTATTAAAAGGAATTTTATGAATAACCAAAAAGTAGAGTTACTTTCACCTGCAGGTAATTTAGAGAAATTAAAAATTGCTATAAAATATGGAGCAGATGCCGTTTATGCAGGAGTTAGTCACTTTAGTTTAAGAATTAGAGCTGGGAAAGAATTTACATTTGAAACCTTCAAAGAAGGAATAGATTATGCTCATGCCAGAGGTAAAAAAGTATATGCAACAATTAATGGATTTCCATTTAACTCTCAAATAGATTTATTAAAAAAACATATTGCAACAATGGCCGCATTAAAACCAGATGGATTTATTGTAGCAGCTCCAGGTGTTGTTAAACTTTGCCGTGAAATAGCGCCTCAAATAGATATTCATTTATCAACACAAGCAAATGTTTTAAATTATTTAGATGCTCAAGTTTATTGGGATATGGGTGTAAAAAGAATTGTTGTTGCAAGAGAAATTTCATTAAAAGATGTTATTGAAATAAAAAAACATTTACCTGATATGGAAATAGAGATTTTTGTTCATGGTTCAATGTGTTTTGCTTATAGTGGAAGATGTTTGGTAAGTGCTGTTCAAATGGGAAGAGTTCCAAATAGAGGAAGTTGTGCAAATGATTGTAGATTTGAATATACTTTATATGCAGCAAATGAAGACCATAGTACTTTATTTAGATTAGAAGAAGAGCCAGGTGTTGGAACATATATTTTTAATTCAAAAGATATGAATTTAGCTTCACATCTAAAAGAGATTTTAGATAGTGGTGCAGTTGATTCTTTAAAAATAGAAGGAAGAACAAAATCTCCATATTATGCAGCAGTTACTGCAAAAGCTTATAGAGAAGCAATTGATGATTACTATGCTGGTAAATTTGAACCTGAAAAATACCAAAAAGAGTTACATACTACAAAAAATCGAGGCTTTACAGATGCTTATTTAATTCATAGACCATTTGAAAAAACAGATTCGCAAAATCATGCATATGCTTTAAGTAAAGGTTCATATGAAGTAACTGGACTTGTAACAGAAGATGAAGAACATTTCTTATGTAAATATAAAGTGTATCCAAATGAAGATATTGAAATCTTTACTCCAATGGGTGAAGAGTTAGTTGAGTGTGAAAATGAAATTGGAAAAATTTTCAAAAAAGATGGGATATATTATATTAATTTTAAAAAAATATTAACTGAAACAAATAAAGAATTAGAATCTGTTCATAGTGGAAATATTAATAAAATTAAACTTCCTGGACGACTTCCTTATCTTACAATGTTTAGAGTTGAAAATATTGACGAAACAATAGAATAAAAGTTCTTTTTTATAATGATTTTTTTTAGAGTAACTCAAAATATTAATATAAAAACTACTGATGGAACAATGGTTTATTACTATAAACTTAAATCTCCATCAGAATATGAAAATGAAACTATTTATATAACAACATATGATGATTTTAATGATATAAAAGGAATCTTTTCAAGAGTTGACAAAACAAAATATTTTGCAAAAACTTTAAATGAAAGTAATATTAGAAATATCCCAAACTTCCCTATTGAATTAGGAATTTCTAATATTGATGAATATAAAAAAAGAGAAGAATTAAATCAAATAGATTTTTTTGAATACAAAAAAGTAGATATTTATAAACAATTAAAGAATATAAAAAAAGATGAAATTTCAATTGTATTAATTGGTGGAGTTGGAAATAGTATTAGTGAAGTTATAGCTTCATGTACAGCTTTAAGAATTTTACATAAGAAATTAAAAGATATATACAAAGAAATTAAATTTGATATTTATATCAATGCTTCAAATAATAGCTATTATAGTCGAGATAAAGATATTTATAAAACACAAGATTATATAACTAATATTCTTCCTTTAAGTATTAATTCAAAAAAAATTTGTGAATATGATTATTTCATAGATAATAGCTTAAGTATAAATGGTCTTTTAGATAATTTAAATATTGTAGATGCTTGGCTTTTTAGATTTGGAATAGACTATAAAAAAATAAACGAGTTTGAAAAATATAATATATTAGATATAAGTAAATATAAACCATTAAATTCATTATATTTGAAAATAAAAGAGGCAAAACAAAAAGGTAAATTATTACTTTTTCATCCTTATTCTGCAAATATAAATAAATCAATTCCTCAGGCAATTGCAATAGAATTATTGAAAGAATTATTATTAAAAGTTGAAGATTATATAATAATTTCAACTTTACAAATAGATTCAAAAATCAAAGAAGATAATTATATAGATTTATCAAAAGAATCAAAATCAATAAATGATTTTATGTATATAGTTTCCTTAATGGATAAAATCATTACTACTGATACTTCAACTTATCACATAAGCGATGCTTTTATGATTCCCACAGTTGTTATTTTTACAGATAAAAAATTTGAAAATAAAATAAAGTATTATAAATATATAAAACCAATTTTTTTGAAAGATAAAACGAAAAATTTATCAAAATTCATATATGAAAATGAAAATTTAACAATTAATAAACTAGATGCTTGGAAAAAAGTTAAACTAAATAAGATTATAAAACTATTAGAAATTTTTTGATATAATCTTGAACTTTTAAAAATAAAAAGGAAGAAAATAATGAATTTTATCTCAATATTAATGGGTAGTAAATCAGATTATGAAATTATGAAACACTGTGCTGATACTTTTGAAAAATTTAATGTAAAATATGAATTAGTTGTGTCTTCAGCTCACAGAAGTCCAGAAAGAACAAAAAATTATATTAAAGAAGCAGAAGAAAAAGGTGCAGTTGCATTTATTGCTGCTGCTGGAATGGCGGCACATTTAGCTGGTGCAGTTGCTGCAACTACTACAAAACCAGTTATTGGAGTTCCTATGAAAGGTGGAGCTATGGATGGTATGGATGCTATGCTTTCTACTGTTCAAATGCCAGCTGGAATGCCTGTTGGGACAGTTGCATTAGGAAGAAGTGGAGCTGTTAATGCTGCATATTTAGCAATGCAAATTCTAGCAATTACAGATAAAGAATTATCTACTAAATTGAAAGAAGATAGAATAGTTCAATCTAAAAAAGTTGAAAGTGATTCTAAAGACGTTGAAGTAATTTTATAATGAAGCCAATCGCACTATTTACCCTACCAAATTGTAAATGGTGCGAAGAAGCAAAATTTTATTTCAAAAGCAAAAAACTAAAATATAACCTTATAGATTTATCTAAAAATAAACAAGCATTACAAGATTGTCAAAAACATTGTTCTGGTGCTCCCGTAATTTTGATAGGAAATAGATGGATTTGTGGTTTTGACAAAAATAAAATAAATAAAGAGTTAGGAATTAAATAGATGATTACATTTTCACAAATGCTATTAAAATTACAAGAGTTTTGGGCAAAACAAGGTTGTAATATTGTTCAGCCTTATGATATTCCTGCGGGAGCTGGAACTTTTCATCCAGCTACACTTTTAAGAAGTTTAGATTCAACACCTTGGAGTACAGCATATGTAGCACCAAGTAGAAGACCAACTGATGGAAGATATGGAGAAAATCCAAATAGATTAGGTGCTTATTATCAATTTCAAGTTTTAATAAAACCAAGTCCAGATAATATTCAAGATTTATATTTACAGTCTTTGGAATTTTTAGGTTTAGATGTTTCAAGACACGATATAAGATTTGTGGAAGATAACTGGGAATCTCCAACACTTGGAGCTTGGGGACTTGGATGGGAAGTTTGGCTTGATGGTATGGAAGTAACTCAATTTACATATTTTCAACAAGTTGGAGGATTAGCATGTGATCCTGTTGCAGTTGAAATTACATATGGAACAGAAAGACTTGCTATGTATTTACAAGGTGTTGATTCTGTATTTGATATAGTATGGAATGAAAATGAATATGGAAAAACAACTTATGCTGATGTTCATAAAGAGGGTGAGTATGAGTTTTCAAAATATAATTTTGAAGTAGCAAATACAGAAATGTTATTCAGACATTTTGATGATGCATTTAATGAATGTAAAGCTTGTTTAAGTGCAGAATTGCCACTTCCTGCTTATGACCAGTGTATGATTGCTTCACATGCATTTAATACACTTGATGCAAGAAAAGCAATTTCTGTAACTGAAAGACAAAATTATATTTTAAAGGTGCGAGAATTAGCTCAAGGGTGTGCAGTTTTATATAAAGAACAAGAAGTTCAAAGATTAAAAAAAGTTAATAGTATTGCAGCTAAAAAAGCTTTAGAAAATTTAGAAAAAACTAATCCAGAGTTATTTGTATAAATGAAACTTAAAGAAATATATGATGTATTAAATGAAATTTCTCCTTTTGAATTACAAGAAAAATGGGATAACTCAGGTTTACTTGTTGGTTCAAAAGATGATGAAATTGAAAATATTTATATAAGTATAGATTTAGATGAAGAATTAGTATCTAATATAAAAGAAAAATCTTTAGTTATTACTCACCATCCGTTGATATTTTCTGGAATAAAAAGAGTAAATTATGATACTTATAGTACAAAAATTTTAAGAGAACTTATAAAAAAAGATATTTCTTTAATATCTATGCATACAAATATAGATAAAACACATTTAAATAAATATGTTGTAGAACATATTTTAGGATTTAAAATAAAAAATTCATTAGAGTTTATATCTTATTGTGATGTAAATATGAATTTTGATGAGTTAATAAAAATTGTATCGTATAAATTAGGTTTGAAAATTACAAAAGCAGTAAAATGTAAAGATTTTATAGAAAAGATAGCGATAGTAACGGGTTCAGCTATGTCTTTACTTGATGAAGTTGATGCTGATTGTTTTTTAACAGGAGATATAAAATATCATGATGCAATGGAAGCAAAAGCAAGAAATATCTCTTTAATAGATATAAGACATTATGAAAGTGAAAAGTATTTCAATGTTTTACTTGAGGGACTTCTTTCAGAATATTTGAAAAAAAATAAATTAAAAGCTATAATAACAGCTTCAAAAAATCCATTTGAGTTTTTTATAGAAGGAGAAACGGTTGAATAAGTATTTACAGGATTTAATCAAATTATCAAAATTTGATACAGCAATTAGTATGTTTGAACCAAAAATTGAGAATGAAAAGGCAAAATTAGCAACTTTTGTTGAAACAGCAGCATCAATTAAGGCATCAATTAACTCGATTTATTTAGAAATTGATGATGTAAAATCAAAAAGAACAAAAAACAATATTCATTTAGGTGAATTAAAAACTAAACTTGAGAACATTGCAAAAAAAAATAAAGATGTTCATAATGAAAAAGAGTTAAAAGCTTTACAGTTAGAAGAAGAAATTGCAAAAGAACAAATATCATTTGCAAATGAAGAGATTGAAAGACTTGATAATCTAGCAGTTTCAAAAGAAGAAAACTTAAAAGAATTACAAGAAAAATTAGCAGCTGAAGAGAATGATATAAAAGAAATTCAAGTTGCAGTTGATAATACAATTGAAGAAATTAATAAAGATAGAAATGTTGTTTATCAACAAAGAAGTGAATTATTAGAACAATTTGATAATAAAATTTTAACTTTCTATGAAAAAATTAAAAGATGGGCAAAAGATTCTGCTGTTGTTCCTGTAAAAAAACAAGCATGTTATGGATGTTTTATGAAAATTAATGATAAAACTTATGCTGAAGTTATTAAAGCAGAAGAAATTGTTAATTGTCCACATTGTGGAAGAATTCTTTATAAAGAAGATGAAGAACAAGAGGCTTAATTTTGAGCCTTTTTAGTATATTTTATTACTTATTACTAAGTATTATTTATATACTTGCAATTCCTTATTTAATATTTAAATCAAGAAATACTAAATACAAAAAAGCAATTCCTGCAAAATTTTTTTTAATAGAAAATAGTAGATTCAAAGAAAATGGAATTTGGTTTCACTCTTGTTCTATGGGTGAAACTAAAGCTATTAAACCTTTAATTGAAAACTATAAAGAAAATGCTAATATCTCTGTAATAACTAATACTGGATATGCAGAGGCAAAAACAATCACTTCAAATGTAAGGTATCTTCCCTTTGAAATTTTTTTACCTTTTTGGATTAATAAACAAAAAGTTTTAGTTGTAATGGAAGCCGAACTTTGGTATATGTTATTTTTATTTGCAAAAAAAAGAGGTGCAAAAACTTTTTTAATAAATGCAAGAATTTCTGATAAATCATATAAATCATATAAAAGATTTAGTTTTTTTTATAAAAAAATATTTGATAATATTGATAAAGTTTTTGCACAAAGTGTTGAAGATAAAAAGAGATTAGAAGAATTAGGTGCAAAAAATATAGAAGTAATTGGAAATATCAAACTTGCCCAATTACCTCAAAAAAGATTTAATTTTGAAAAGCCTAAAAGTATAGTAATCACAGCAGCAAGTACTCATGAAAATGAAGAAAAATTAATACTTGATTCTTATGATAAAAAGTTTGGAAAGTTATTGATAGTTCCTCGCCATCCAGAAAGATTTGAAAAAGTTAATTTACTAATTGAAGAGTTTAGAAAAAATAAAAATCTTTCATATCACCGATATAGTAAAAAAGAGAATTTTGATTCTGATATAATATTGGTTGACAAAATGGGTATATTAAATGATATTTATGCAATATCTGATGTGGTTATTTTAGGTGGAGCATTTGAAAAAATAGGTGGACATAATCCTATTGAACCTGCTTATTTTAATTGTAAGTTAATTAGTGGGAAAAATATATTTAACCAAAAATCTCTTTTTGAGTGTATTAAAAATTATTACTTAATTGAGAAAAATGAAATAAGTGATTATTTAGAAAAAATTGATGTGTTAGAAAAACCAATTCTAACAAAAGCAGGTTCAATAGAACCTATTATAAAGGAGATAAATAAGTGGCTGTAACATATGAAAAAGCTTATAAACTTTTAGCCTTACAAGAAAAGATATCAAATTCAAAAGCAAAAGAATTGATAGATATGGGTGTCGTTAAAGTTGGTGACAAAAAAGTTTTAATTGCTAGGGGAGAAATTAGAAGTGACACTAAATTTTCGATAAAAGAAATAAATAAAATAAAAGTAATATTTGAAGATAATGATATTTTAGTTGTTGATAAACCTGCATTTTTAACAGCTGATGATGTTGCTAAAAAATATGAAGGTGCAATATTATTAAATAGACTTGATAAAGAAACAAGTGGTGTTATGATGTTTGCAAAAAATGAAGAATTTCAAAAAAAAGCTATAAAAGAATTCCAAGCAAATAGAGTATATAAAGAGTATGTAGCTATTGTTGAAGGAAAAGTTGTTGAGGAAATTGAAATTGATAAACCAATTTTAACAACAAAAGATAGAGGAATGGCTAAATCTAAAATAGATACAAAAAGAGGAAAACCTGCAAAAAGTACAGTTTATCCACTTTTAGTCGAAGGTAATAAATCAAAAATAAAAATTGTTATTGAATCAGGAAGAACACATCAAATTAGAGTTCATTTAAATTCAGTTGGTTTACCAATAATTGGTGATGCAATTTATGGACGAACTTCATCTAATGTAAATAGAGTTTTACTACATTCTAAAATTACTAAAATATTTGATTATGTTTTTGAATCAAAAGAACCAAAAGAATTTAAAGTGTATGATTTTAATTAAATATTAAGCTTTGTAAAATAAAAAGTCCCTATTTTAAGGGGCTTCTCGAAAATAAAAAACTAAAAAAAAACTTAAATAACTGTATCGTTTAAACTAAATTAAAGTAAAACTTTTGTATTATCTCAAACTTTAAATAAATGTGGAGAAAATATTTTGTTTGATTCAATAACAGGTTCAATACGAAACGCAGTAAATAAAATAAGACATCAAGATGATGTTGCAGCTTTAACTAAAGCAACATCAGAGTTAAAAAAAGCTTTATTAAAAGCTGATGTTCATCATAAAACTACAAAAGAACTTATAACTGCAATTGAATTACAAACAAAAAATGCAGGTATAGGGCAAGATTCTTTTTTAAGATCTCTAAAAAGTGAATTAACAAACTTATTAACTACTTCTGGAAATCAAGGTTTTGTTTTTTCTTCTACTCCTCCAACAATAGTTTTAATGACTGGACTTCAAGGTTCGGGTAAAACTACAACAACAGGTAAATTAGCAAATTATTTGAAAACTAGAAAGAAAAAAGTTTTAGTAGCAGCTTGTGATTTACAAAGATTAGCAGCGGTTGAGCAATTAAAACAAATTGCAGCTCAAATTGATGTTGATATCTATTTTGATGATAATCAAACTGATCCAATTAAAATTGCACTAGCAGCAAAAGAGAAAGCTATAAAAGAACATTATGATGTTCTTTTGGTTGATACAGCTGGACGACTTGCAATTGACGAAGAATTAATGCTTCAATTAAAAGAGATTAAAAATGCAATAAATCCAAATGAAATTTTTTATGTAGCAGATGCTTTAACAGGACATGATGCAACAAAAACTGCAACAACTTTTAAAGAAAAAATTGGAATAGATGGTGTTATTTTATCAAAGTATGATGGTGATACAAAAGGTGGAGTAGCTTTATCAATTGCACATCAAGTAGAAGTGCCATTAAGATTTATTGGTATTGGTGAAAAAATGCCAGATTTGGAAGTATTTATTCCAGATAGAATTGTTTCAAGATTATTAGGGCTTGGTGATATTGAAGGACTTGCTGAAAAAACATCTGCAATTATTGATGAGAAAAAAGCTAAAGAAGTTAGTAAAAAAATAAAAAAAGGTCAATTTAATTTTAATGACTTTTTAGATCAACTTTCAATGATGAGTAAATTAGGTTCAATGAAATCTATTATTGGTATGATTCCTGGACTTTCTGCTATGGCTGGGCCATTGAAAGATATGGATTTTGAGAATTCAGCTGAAATAAAAAGAATTAAAGCATTAATTGGTTCAATGACTCCTAAAGAAAGAGAAAATCCAGATTTGATGAATCCTAGTAGAAAAAGAAGAATAGCTATTGGTTCAGGGGTATCTGAAATTCAAATTAATAAAATTCTAAAACAATTTAAAAATGCTTCAAAAATGGCAAAACAACTTTCTACTAAAGGTGGAATGAAAGGTTTACAAAATATGTTGTCTCAAATGGGACCTGGTGGAATGCCTAAAATTCCAAGATAAAAATATAAATAGTATTGAGCTGTGAACTTATCTTTTTAAAGAAGGAGTTTAGAATTCAATACTATAACTTAAAAAAGGAAAGAAAATATGACAGTAATTAGATTAACAAGAATGGGAAGAAACAAAAAACCATTTTATAGAATCGTTGTAACAGATTCAAGAAAAAGAAGAGATTCAGGATGGATTGAATCAATTGGTTATTTTAACCCAGTTGTTGAACCAAAAGTATTAAAAATTGATGAAGAAAGATATAACTATTGGTTAAGTGTTGGTGCTAAACCATCTGAAAAAGTTAAAAAATTAGCTTCTAAATAATTTTAAATAGAAAATAAAATGATTACTAAATTTATAGAAAATTATGCAAAACTAATTGTTGGTGTGCCTGAAGATGTTACTGTAACAAAAGAGTTAATTGATGAAAATTTTGCTGAAATTACAATCACTGTAAATAGTGTTGATATTGGTAAACTTATTGGAAAAAATGGTAATATGATTAATGCTTTAAAAACTATGGCAAATGGTTGTAAAGCAAAAGATGGTATATCATATAAAATACAAGTAGTAGTAAAATAAATCTATGAATAATAGTAATAATATATATGTTGCTAAACTTGGGAAAGCAGTAGGATTACAAGGTCATTTAAGGCTTTTTATAGATTCTGATTTCCCAGAGCAATTTAAAAAAGGTGCTGTGTTTAGTACAAATAGAAATCTTCAATTAAAAATATTGGAATATAACGCTTCAAGAGAACTTGTAAAATTTGAAAATTATGAGGATATTGATAGTGCAAAAAAACTCACAAATCAAGAACTTTATTCAACTATTGAACAAACAAAAGAAAATTGTAAATTAGCAAAAAATGAATTTTTTTGGTTTGATTTAATCTCATGCAATGTTTTTGAAAATGATATTAAATTAGGTACAGTTAAAGAGGTACATAGATATCCATTAAATGATTATTTGGAAATAATTACAGATATTGAACTTGTTAATAAAGGCTTTCCAAAAGTTTTTTTAATACCTCATATATTTGATAAATTTATATTAAATATTGATATAGAAAACAAAATAATTAGAGTAAATAATTCATTTGATATTTTAGAAAATTCTTAAGATTATTTAATAGTTACATCTTCTATCAAATTCCTCTTTAGTAAATTCTAATTCATAAGCTTGTTCAAAATTATTATCAATTAATTTATCCAATAAATCTTTTCTCTCTGATTCACTTTTAAATGGTCCATAATATAATTCTATTCTATTTTTGTCATCTCTACATAAGATAATGTTTGGATTAATTGAAGATACTTTATCTAAATATTTTTTATATAAAACACCTTTTATTTTTGCTACATTTATGAATTTCAAAAAAACATCTTCATTTGTAGTTTCTGTATTTGAACTTATACTTTTGTTTTCTTCTGTTTTAAATTCAATATTTGGATTATCAATTTGCTCTTGACTTTTAGGTATTTCATCTGTATTTTGGTTTTGTTTTATTAATAATTCTTCTTTTACTTTTAAAGCTTCTTGTTTTAAAGCTTCTAATTCGGCTTTTTCATTTTCAAGCTCAATTTTTTTCTTTTCTAAAGCATCTTTTTCTTTTAATAATGCTTCTTCTTGTATTTTTAATGCTTCTTCCTCTTTCTTTTTCTGTTCTTCAATTAATTTTTTTTCATTTTCAATTTTTTCTTGTTCTTCTGTTTTTTCTTGATTAAGATTCTTATTTGTTAAATAAGATAGCTGTTCATTAAGTTTTTTTGAATTAATATCTTTAAAATCAAATTTATATTCTTCTTCCTTAGGCATCTGCTCAGAAACAGAAGTATTGTTGTTTTGCTGAATCTCTTTTTCTTTTGGTTTAAAAAAGCCCATAAAATATAGAATTGCTCCCACAATAATTAATAAGATTAAAAGAATTATAACACCTAATAAAATCTTTTTTAATGGATTCTTTTTCTCTTTTTTAATAAATTCTTCTTGTATCTCTTTTATGTTATTATTCGGTGATTCTTCATCATTTAGAGGAATATTTATTTGAGATTCATTTGTATCAAAAGAACTATCATTTGAAGTTGTTTCTGAACTGTCATTTTCTATAACTTTATTATCTTCAGGCATCTCTTTTACTCTTTATCAAGTTTATTTTGTTTTTCTTTTAATCTTTTATAATACTCTATTCTATAAGCTTTTAGTTCTTCTTTTTTTCTTTCTCTATATTCTTTATTGTATTCAAGTATTTTTTCTTTATTTTGCTCATAATATTCTTTTTTTAAATTTTTATATTCTTTTAATTTAGATATTATTGATTCTTTTCTATCATCAATATATTTTTTTTGCTCATGGGCAATTTCTTTTATTTTAGAAAAAAAATTTAAATTATTAAGTTCAGCTTCATAATCTATCTCTTTTTTAGCAATTTTACTTTTTAAGTAATACGCTTTTTTTTTCTTTTTATGAGCTAAAAAATTTTCTTTTCTAAGTTTTTTTAATTCTTCTAAGGTCATATATTAATACAAACTAACTAAATTAATTTTTTAATCTATTTACCGTATCAAGCATACTATCTGCTGTAGTAATTGCTTTAGAATTTGCTTCATAAGCACGTTGTGCTGTAATTAAATCAACCATTTCATTTACTAATTTTACATTAGAAGTTTCAATCATACCTTGTTGTACACTTCCAAATTGATCAGTTGTTGGATTACCTTCAAGCACATCTCCTGATGCGGCACTTTGCATATATAAAGATTCACCAAGAGGAACTAATCCGGCTGGATTTATAAAATCAGCAAGAGTTATTTGTCCTAAATCAACAGTATCATTTGTTTGTGCATCTTTTGCTGTAACTGTTCCATCCTTAGCAATTGTTACATCAGTAACATTATCAGGAATTACAATTTCAGGAGATAGTAAATAGCCATTTCCATTTACTATTGAACCCTCTTCATTTAATTTAAAATTACCATTTCTTGTATAGGCAGTTTCTCCACTAGGTAATGTTATTTGGAAGAAACCTTTTCCCTGTATAGCTAAATCAAGATCACCTGCTGTAGGTTTTAAATCACCTTCTGTAAAGTTTTTTTGTATGTTAGAGATTCTAACTCCAAGTCCAACATCAATACCTGTAGGATTTATTGTTGTTTGAGTTGTTTGTCCAGCGGTATAATTTAATGTTTCATACATTAAATCTTGAAATTCGGCTCTATCTTGCTTAAATCCAGTAGTATTAACATTTGCAATATTGTTAGATGTAACATCAATTTGATGTTGCATTGAATTCATTCCTGTAGCTGCTGTATAAAGTCCTCTAATCATAGAAAATCCTTTAGTTTTACTTATCTTTAATTATATTTTAAGAATAATTAAATTTAGATAAATTGTATAAATTATTTTTATAAATATTAAGTGTAAATTTAAAACAAATTATATATAATGCATATTTACTGAAAAGATTTATTTAATTATAAGGGATAGTTGATGAAGATTCTAATAGTTGATGATAGCTCTACAATGAGAAGAATCATTGGAAATGTAGTTATGCAATTAGGATTCGCTAGAGAAAATTTCGAAGAAGCTGAAGATGGATTAAAAGCTTGGAAATTACTTAGTGAAGCTCATTATGATGTTATACTAACAGACTGGAATATGCCAAATATGAACGGTTTAGAATTAGTAAAAAAAGTTAGATCTGAGGGAACACATCAGAAAACGCCAATAATAATGATTACAACAGAAGGTGGAAAAGGTGAGGTTATTGCTGCTTTAAAAGCAGGAGTTAATAATTATATCGTTAAGCCATTTAATGCAGAAGTTTTGAAAGAAAAACTTGATGGAGTATTGAAAAAATAATATAAGGTCTTATCATGAGTATGAGTCAAGAAGAGATAGAAGCTTTAATGAATGGTTTGGACATTGCAGATGATAATAGTGAATCTGAAGATGTAACTGAAACAGCAAAAGTGAATACTAAAGAAATTGAAGAATTATTATCTCAAACGGAAGATTTAAAAGAAGATATAAATACAGAAGAAGAAATATCTGTTTCAAAAATTGATGAAAATAATACTAATGAAAATGAAATTGATAGTTTTATAAAAAATAGTGAGTTAGAAGATTTACTAAATGATATTGAATCAAGCCCTTCGAAAGAAGAAGCAGTTGAAGAGATATTACCTATTGAAGATGAAGTAAAAACTGAACCTTTAGAAACAAAAAAAATTGAAAGATCAGAAGATGATATTGTGAAAGATTGGACTTCAACAAAAATAAATGAAGGAGTTTTTCCTTTGCCTGCTGAGAAAGATACAAAAGTTGTTAATCAGCTTACCCAAGTTGCTAATGATTCTGAAGAAAAAGTTTCTCAGATATTTGATGTTTTAAGTTTAACTTTAGATAACAATAATGAAATTAGAAAAAGTTTTAAAGAATATGAAAATTTTATAAATTCTCAAATAAATTTATTAACTTCTTTAAATAATAAATTTCCAAACATAAAAGTTTTTGATGGGTATTTACATAATGCAAATATAATGAACAGTTCATTAGTTAACTTAAAAAATTTATTAAATGAAGAAGATAATAAAATTTTTCAAGCAATGGAATTAATGCAATTTAATGATATAAATAGACAAAAAATCGAAAGAGTAATGTCTGTTATTAGAAAATTATCTTTATATCTAAACAATTTATTTGAAGATGATGGTAACTCTAAGGATATTGCTGTTGCCAAACATATTCATGGAGATGACACAGATGATTTAATAGGTGATGATTTAGATAAATTGATAGCTGAATTTTCAAACAATAAATAATAAAAGGGAGAATATAGTATGAATCAAGGTGTTTATCCTCTTGCTGCATCGATGATTAATCAAATTAATCGTTTAGATCAAATTAGTAATAATTTAGCAAATGTAAATACTTATGGATTTAAACAAGAAGGTACAACAGAGACAACTTTTAATTATTATTTAGAAAGAATGCAAGCTGAAAATAAAGCACCTACTAAAATAAATGAAGTAACAAATAACATTCCTAAAATTGATTCAAAATATATTAATTCAGAAATGGGGCCTATTGTTATGACTGGGAATACTTTAGATTTTGCTTTAAATGCATCTGATACATTTTTCAAAATTCAAAATTCAAATGGAGATATAGTTTATACAAGAGATGGTGCATTTAAGAATTTGGATAACTTTTTAGTTGATTCAAATGGAAATAATGTGTTAAATGCAGATAATGAACCTATTGTTATTGAAAATGGCTTTGAATCACAAGTTGGAGTTGTAAAAATCCCATATACTAATTTAGAAAAATTAGGAGATAATACTTATAAGATAAAAGATCAAAATGATATGGAAGTCTTTGAAAATAATGATAATATGGTTGTTCAAGGTGCAATAGAACAATCAAATGTAAATTCAGTTAGTGCAATGGTAGAATTAATTGATGCACATAGAAGATTTGAACAATCTCAAAAAGCAATAAAATCAATTGATGAATTAAATGCAGGCTTAATAGAAAAAATTGGGAGCAATACTAAATAATGGAAGCAAGTAGTATATCTAGCACACTTTTTAATCAGTTAAATTTTAGAGGAGAAAGACAGAAAGTTATTTCAAGTAATATTGCTAATATAAATACTCCAAATTATAAAACTAAAGATTTAGTATTTCAAGATGAATTAAATAATGCTTTATTTAATAATAGTTTACAGTTAAAACAAACAAACTCAAAACATTTGTCAACAGTAGATCCTTTATCAAATAATACAAATCCTAAATTGGTAAATGTTCAGGGATTAGAAGAACAAAATGATGGAAATAATGTAAATTTAGATAGCCAAATGAGTGAACAAGCCAAAAATAAAATTATATTCGATGCAATTCAATCATCAATAAAAAGAGATTCAAGATTATTTAGATCAGTGGTTGAATCTTCTGCAAAAAATTAATTAGGATAAGTATTTAATGGATCAACTTTTAAAGTTTATAAATAATTTAAATGCAGCACAAAGAGCTGTAATAATAGGAGGGTTTTCTCTATTATTTATTTTATTGGTTGGATTATTAATTTATTCTAGTGTAAAAGCAGAAGATAAGAAATTAAATTACACGATTGCATCAAACTTAACAAAATCGCAGGTTATGCTTGCTAGCGATGAACTTGAAGCTTCAGGAATTCAATTTGCTGTTGTTGGATCAGGAAATAATCTAACGTTAAAAACTTCAAAAGAGTTTATAAATATTGCAAAAATTAAATTAGTTACAAGTGAAGCGGCAACAAGTAAACATGTTGGTTGGGAAATATTTGAAAAATCATCTTTAGGTACAACAAATTTTGAGAATAAAGTAAAGTATCTAAGAGCACTTGAAGGTGAATTGTCTCGTTCTTTAGAATCGTTAACAGGTGTTTTACGAGCTAGTGTAAAAATAGCTATTCCAAAAGATACAATTTTTACTGAAAAAAAAGGTGACACGACAGCTTCAGCTATGTTATCATTAAAACCTGGCGTTTTTTTAACTCAAAAGCAAATAGATGGAATTAAAAATTTCATTGCATCAGCTGTTCCAGATTTGAAACATGAAAATATTCAATTAATTGATCAAGATGGAAGTTTACTTGAAATGTCAGCTGATGATATAAATAATCAAAAATCTACTACACAAAATAAATACAAAGAGAATTTAGAAGAAGATTATGCAAAGAAAATAGTTGCTCTTTTAGAACCATTTGTAGGAGTTGGTAGAGTTGTAGCTAAAGTTACTGTATCCTTAGATTTTGTAAAAAAAGATGTTGAAGAAGAGATATATAATCCAGAGGGAAGTATTCGTTCACAACAAGTGATAGAAAATACATCTAATTCTCAAGGAATGCCATCAAATACTGGAGGTGTTGCAGGTGTAGATAATAATATTCAAACACCTACAACTGGTACTGGTAACACAAATATAGCTTCAAATAACGAAGGAACAAATACTGTTACTAATTATGAAATCTCTAAAAAAGTTATTAGTCAAAAAGATAATAACTATACAAATATAAAAAGAATAACTGCAGCTGTTACATTTGATTCATCAGTTTTAAAAGATATTCCAAATAAAGATGAATTTATAACTTCTTTAGAATCTGTTGTTCAAGATACGATAGGTTATGATAAAGTAAGAGGAGACAAAATTACTGTTAAAAACTTTAAATTTATTGGTGTTAAACCATTGGATCAAGTTGCTCAAACAGTAGATGCAAATGGTAATGCAGTGGTAATTGATAATGAATCAGTAGATACAATTTCTATGATAAAGTCTATTCTGAAAGATTTTAGTGAATATATACAATATTTAATTGCTGCAATATTATTATTTATATTTTATAAGAAATTTATTGCTTCAAATGATATTGTAATTTTAGGTGATGGAACAAGACAAAAAGTTGATGGTGATGATGAAAATTTAGTTAAAGATATGTTAACTGATTATGAAAATGAATTTGATTCAAGTACTGCACAAGGACGATTAAAATCAAAAGTAAAAAGCCAAATATTAAATAATATTGAAGGTTTAGATGAAGAATCAGCTGCAAGATATGAAGTATTTATTGAAGAATTAGATAAAGAGATAAATAATAATCCTGCAGAAGTTGCAAGAATGATTGAGTTATTGTTGAATGAGGGTAATAGTAATTTTAAATAAAGGCTAAAGAATGGCAGAGACAAAAGAAAATGATATTCTAAGAGGAATGTCTATGATAGAAAAAGTTGCAAGATTCTTTGTCTTAATTGGTGAAGATTCAACTGTTAAAATTTTTCAACATTTACCAAAAGAAATGGTAGAAAATATTTCTACATCAATTACTCAAATATCATCAATAAATAAAGATATTTCTTTAGCAATATTAGAGGAATTTCATTTATATGCAAGAACTAAAAGTTTTATAAGTTCAGGTGGTTATGATTTTGCAAGAGATATTTTATATAAATCTTTAGGGAAAGCTGAAGCAGATGAAGTTTTAGCAAAACTTTCAAGAATGAAGCTAGCTTCACAAGCATTTTCATATCTTGATGGTATAAATCCAAAACAATTAAGTGATTTCATTAAAGATGAATCTCCTCATACAATAGCAGTAATTTTATCACATATGGAACCTTCAAAATCAGCTGAAGTTCTAATGCAACTTGATGAAGAAATAAGAGTAAAAGTAACTATCCAGATTGCAACTATAAAAGATGTATCTCCTGATGTTGTAAGAACAATTTCTTTAGTCTTAGAGAAAAAACTTGAATCTTTATTATCATCAATTATTGATGTAGGTGGAGTAAAAGTTGTGGCTGATATGTTAAATAAATTGGGACCAAAAGCTCAGGATATACTTAAAAATATAAATGGTATAGATACTTCACTTGCAACAAAAATTAAAGAAAACATGTTTGTATTTGAAGACTTATTAAATTTAGATACAGAATATATTATGAAAATTTTACAAAATGTAGAAACAGCAGATGTTGTAATTGCAATGAAGAATGCAACTGAAGATGAAATGGAAAAAGTTACAAATTCTATGTCTCAACGGGCTAGAGATAGATTTAAAGAAGAGTTTGAAATGTCAAATAAAGTTAAAATCAAAGATATTGAAGCCGCACAAAGAAAAATGTTAGATGTTGCTCAAAAAATGATTGAAGACGGATTAATTGATAGAGAGAATAACTAATGGCTGATAATGTATACTCAAGTGCAAGAATAATAAGTAAAAATGATGATGTTCAAAAATATGAATTGGGAAATTTTATTAACAATAATATTGAAACTAATACAGTAGGTAATTCTAATGCAATTTTGGATGATAGAGAAATAAATGGTAAAGTGGATCCTTTATTAATTGAAGTTAGAAATTTAAGTGCAAAATTAAATGAAATATCAGCAAAAGTTACAAATATAGAAAATGATGGAATTAAGGGCAAAGATATTGATGCACAAGTTGTTCAAGCAATAAAAGATCTAAAAAATTATGCTGCATTTTTCGAACAAGCAACTTTTCAAATGGAAACTAAATTATTGAAAACTTCTATTTCTATTGCACAAAAAATTATAAACATAGAAGTTGGAGAAAATTCAGCAAAAATTGCAAAACAAACAATAAATCATTTACTTGATAAAATAAAAACTGCATCAAAAGTACAAATACATCTAAACCCAAAAGATTATGAAATATTAAAATCACAATTAAATTTAGAACCTTTTATTGAGCTACATCAAGATCCAAATGTTATAGCAGGTGGAGTAGTAATTGCAAGTGATTTAGGAAATTTTGATGGGAATATTGAATCAAAAGTCGCTTCAATGTTAGAGTCCTTAGATTTAGTTATATAATTAAAATTGTTTGATTAATAAAAATAGTACAACTTTATGATATAATTTAGTAAAATAATTTGGTAAAGTATTTAAATGGAAATTAGTGAAAGAGATTATGATTTATTAGTAGATACTGAGATAGTTGTCGATGTGATGTTAGGCAATACGAATATAACTATTTCAGAATTTCTTAAATTGACTGATGGAGATATAATTTCTTTGCATAAACCAGCAGGTTCTGGTGGAGAAATATATGTAAATTCAAGAATCATAGGTACAGGTGATATAATAGTAATTGATGATAAATTAGCTGTTAGAGTTCAAGATTCTATGGATTCAGATAATGTTGTTAGATATTTCTTTGAAGAACATATGATATAGGAGAATAAAATGGCAGAAGTTTCAGTTAGTTCGGCAGTTGGAGTTGATGGTAATTCTTATACAACTTCAGTTAGTAATGATCAGTTGACAAGTAATGATTTTTTAAAATTAATGATACAAGAATTAAAATTACAAGATCCTACAAAACCTATGGATTCATCACAGATGTTATCTACTCAAATGCAAATGTCAACATTGAATACGAATCAAGAAATGATAAAAGCAATGCAAGAGATGCAAACTGCATATTCTCAAACTGCATTATCAAATGCTACAGGAATTATAGGTAAAAATATAGAAGATGGCAATATCGGAGAAGACGGTGTAACTAAAGCATATACTGTAAGATCAATTGAAAATGTAGATGGGGAAATACAAGTAAAAGCTCAACAAATTTTATATCTAGAAGATAAAGTTATTTTACAAGATCCAGCTGATTCTTCAAAAAATGAAGTAGTAAATTATAATATAAATGGTGAAATATTAGATGAAAATGGAGCAAAAACAGGGAATAAAATAGTTTTAACTGCTCCCGGAACACCTTTAGTTAGTGATGGAAAATTAACACTACTTGATGAAAATAATGAAATAATAGCTGAACATAACTATGCATTAGCTGGAGTTTCTACAGCAGTTTATTCGGATGAATTAACAAGTTTACCTTTTTCATCAATAACAAAAATATTTTAAGGATTTTAAATGATAGGTGCATTATGGAATGGTATGTCAGGTATTTCAACTTATGACAAAGCAATATCTGTTGAATCAAATAATGTATCTAATGTTAATACTGTAGGTCATAAATTAGACAATATAACATTTGAAGATATGTTATATAAATCAGGATATGGAAAAGGTGTTGGAACTCAAAGTATTGATAAGCAATTTACACAAGGGAATATTAAACCAACTAATGTTAACTTAGATGTTGCTATAGAAGGAGATGGTTTTTTTGTAGTTTCGCAAAGAACAAATGGAGATATCTTTTATACAAGAGCTGGAGATTTCCAACAAGCGGAAGATGGTTTACTTGAAACTCAAGATCATATGAAAGTTTTAGGATTAACTCCACAAAATAGAACAGTAATTTCTTCTGATGTAGCTGATAATATATTTTCTAATGAATTTTCAAAAAATTTAGCATCAATTGATGTTAATTCAAATAAAACAGTTTATAATATAAATGCTCGTGCAACAGATTATTATACTTCAGCAGTTGATGATACTGAAAATGGTAATAATTATAAAACAGCAAGTTCAAAAATAAATGATGTTGAAATGATGATAAGTGATTATGTAGAAAAATTAAAACTTTTTCAATCTAATCCAGATGCTCAGTCTTTATCTTCAACTACACAATCTTCACAAGTAAATTTTTCTTCACAATTAACTCAATTAGTAGATGAAAATGATTATTTATCTGTAACAATAAATAATAGTCTAATAAGACAAAATTTTGATACTGATATTGAAACAACATTAAAAAAGTTATCAGATAAAATATCTAATATACAGGGATTAACTTCAAATGTTGATTTTAATTCAGGAGTTTTAAATATACAAGGAATAGTTCCAGGTAAAGAATTTAATTTAGTAGATGCAACAGTTAATAATGAATTTGTCAATGTAACAAAAGTTCAAAATGCAATTTTAGGATCTGGATTATCAATGGTTGAAAGTTCAAGAAATGCATTAAAAACGGCAATTGAAAATGCAGGAGCAAAATTTTTAGAAATTTCTAATATTTTAGCTTATGGAGATAATTCTGTAATAGGTAGTAATGAAATTAATCTTAGATTAAATGCATTAGGATTAGTTCAAGATGTAAAAGGAGATATTTCAATTTCTGATGACGGATTTGTCTATGTATCGAATAATAATAATGATTTTTTAGTAGGGAAAATAGATACAGCTGGTTTCAAAAATGTTCAAGGACTTAGTGCTGCTGGCGGTAATAATTATAGTGTGACAAAAGAATCAGGAGTTGCTTTTAATGCAAATGATTTAAATAAAGTTATACCTAATTCTTTAGAAAATGCAAATGTTAATTTTGGTAATACATTAAGTACTTTGTTAATCTATCAAAAAGCATTTGAAGCTAATTCTAAATCAATAACAACTTCTGATGATTTTATAAAAACTGCTATTGATATGATAAAGTAGTGTTTTTATATTAGTACTATTACTAGTATTAATATATGAACATAAGTTCATTAAACCTTAAAAAAGGATAAGATATGATAGGCGCATTATGGACAGGAATCTCAGGATTATCGTCACACCAACAAGCACTAGATAATGAAGCAAATAACATAGCAAATGTAAATACAATAGGATATAAAGCCTCAAGAATATCATTTGCAGATCAAATGTATCAAAATAAGATAGGTAAGGGATCAATCGTACTAGATGCAGAAAAATTGTATGTGCAAGGTGGGACAAAAACAACAGGCGTAGACTATGATATGATGTTAGAAGGTGATGGATTTTTTACAGTAATAAATAAAAATACGCTAGGAACAGCAGAAACCTTCTACACAAGAGCAGGAAACTTTAGAATGGGGGATAATGGAACCTTACAAGATTCTGGTGGATATGAAGTACAAGGTTGGATGATGAGTCCAATAGATAGCCAAAATGATGTAACAAGCACAAATCCAAATGTTAGTTTATTCACAAATGATTATACAAAATTATTGGGAACAAAAATCATAAGACATGGAACGTATATAGAGACAATAACTGCAAAATCAACAGATTATGATTTGACAGCAAAATCAGACTCAACAACAGTATTTAGTGGAGATGGAGCAAAAACAAAATCATCAAAATTATCAGATATTGAAGCAGCAATAAAAGATTATACAAGTTGGTTACAAAAATTAAAAGAAGAACCAGATGCTTTTTCTTCTGCATCTACAGCACAAGTTTCACAGGTAAACTTTAAATCAGGAACAGATTCTATAATTGGAAAAGAGAGTGACCAAGTATATGTAGTAATAAATGGTAATAAATGGTCACAAAATTTTATACAAACAAATTCAACACAAGCATTTAGAGAAGATTTATGGAATTCAATGAGTGCAGCAGATAGAACAGCAGAAGGATTAACTGATCCCACAACATTAATTCCTGCACCATCTCCAACAACACCAGCATATGAAGCAGCAATAGCAGCATATGATAAAGCAGCAGGGAAAATAGCAACATATAAAGCATTAGCAGATGAAATTTCGAATAAAGAGCCAGGATTAGTAGCAACAATGGCAATAGATTCTGGACATGCTGATGTGTTTAATACGACAGAGACATATACTGATTCTACAAATTTAGCAGATATGTTAAAAGGGATAATTCAAATAAAATCGTTGATACCTGGAGAAGAATTTAAAATAACAGAAATAGGAGAACAATCAGGAGAGACAACTATACAAGGTAATTTTCAATCAACAGGATTAGCAAAAAAAGGTTCAGGTATAGCAGGATTAGAAACATCAAAAGATGCATTATCAAGATTGATAACAGGAAAACAACAAGATGTTTATACTCCTCAAGATTTGAAAATAGGAACAGCAACAGATTTTACATATGGAATAACTATTTATGATAAAGAAATAGGGCAAAATATACCTATTCCTAATGATGGTGCAACTCCTCCTCAATCTCTTCCAATAAACTTTACAGGTGTAGCTACTATTGATGATATTATTACTGGAATAAATTCTGATCCAAATTTATCAAAATATGTAGAAGCAAGAAATGTAAATGGAAATTTAGTAATACAAACGCTTGATTCTAATTATGATGTTGAATTTACAAGTATAATGAAATATGATAATGCAGGTACTTTAACACCAATAGATGTAAATGCAAATTATTCTGGAAGAGAAGGAGCTGGAGCAGAGTTTATAGAAATTATAAATAAAGTAGACCAGACAGCATCAAAGGGAAGTTTACAATTAAGACTTGACACATTGGGATTAACTGATTCAGCATTTGGTTCATTTTCTGTAGATAGTACAGGATTAATAACAATGAAACAAGATGGTGTAGAGTTTGCAATAGGACAAATTGCAATAGCAAGATTTAATAATAATCAAGGATTAGAATCAGTAGGGAATAACCTATTAGCAAAAACAAATGAATCAGGGGATCCAGAGTATAATTTAAATAATAATAAGATGGCAGAAGTAAGAGGAAAAACATTAGAATTAAGTAAAGCAGATTTAAGTGAAAGCTTAGTAAATTTGATGGTATTTCAAAGAGCATTTGAGGCAAATGCAAAATCAATAACAACATCTGATGAGTTATTAAATACTTTAATCAATTTAAAAAGATAATTTCATAAATAGAGTAATTTTTTACTCTATTTATTTTTAGTAGGGTAAATTTGGAAAATTTTTTATTAATAGCAGTACTTGGAGTATTAGTACTTTATTTCTTTTCTAGTGCAAATGTTTATAAATCTTTGTATAAAAAAGTTAATGAAGAAAAAAATCTTATACAAGAAGATATGGCGAAATTAGAAAGTCTAATAGACAGATATGAAAAACAAGTAAAAATTAGCTCAAATACGTTAAAAACAAATCAAGGAAATTTACAAGTTGCAAGAGATGATTTACAAGAATTAAGACTTGAAAATATGAATTTAAAAAGTAGAGTTGATGATTTAGAAAAAAGAAATGAAGAGTTATATGCTCAAGTTAACGCAATGGTTTAGGCATAAATTTGTATGAAAATTTTAAATAAAGTATTTTTTTTTATTTCTATATTATCTGTTACTTATGCAAATGATTTGATTGAATCTCAACCCGAGATAATTTTTCAATTTGAAAAACTTCAAAAATCTCAAGAAAATTTAGCATTACAAATAGATTTTAATAAAGCTGTTTTACATTTAAGTAAAAATGAATACGAAGAAGCTATAGAACTTTTTAAAAAAACATCATCAGTACTTGAAGTGCCATCTTATTTAAATATGGGAATTGCTTATTATAAATTGGGTTCAATTGATAATGCAATTGTATATTTAAATAAGATTTATGAAAAAGATTCAAATATAAAGAATAATACTTTCTCTTATATGTCTGCTTGTTTTTATTTATATCAGATTTCAAAAGACAATAAATATCTTGATACTATTGTAAAAGTTTCTAAAAAATATAAAAATCTTTCTGAGCATACAAAAAGAATGTTAGCTGATACTTATATTATTCTAAAAGAGTACGAAAATGCTTTGGAAGTTTTAAACTCTATGGATTATACTATGGATTTGAAAAAAGCTCTTATTTATATAAAATTAAAAGATTATGAAAAAGCTGCTTTGTTACTTAGAAAAGCAAAAGAACAAAATGTAAATCCAAATACATTAGATAAAATATTATGGATATTAAGTTTTACAGATTTGAAATCAAATAAATTGGATCAACTAAAAGAAACATTAGATTTAATAAATGAAAGAAGAAACACTTTTAAAGCAAATCTTGAGCTTCCTCTTGAAATATATTTTAATCAAAATAAATATACTTCAAAACAATATTTGGATTCTGTTTTAAAATTTGATGAATCAAGAAAAATCGATTTTATTTTTTACTTTGCTCCTTTTATATTTTCGGATTCTCAAGAAATAATTTATGATACTGTAAAAGGTTTTATTTATAATCAAAAAGAAAATATATTAAATTTAGAAGAGATGGTAGATTACAATTCAAAATTTCTTAAAATTGTAAAAGAAGATCCAATTATTAGAGTTACAGAATTGAAAAAAATGTTAACTAAAGATACTAAATCATATATTTATTATAATCTAGCACTTTCATGTGCACAAATAAATGACTTTCATAATGCATTTAAATATTTTGAAAAAGCTTATAAATTAAATCCTGGAAATAAACTTTATTCAACAATGTTTTTGATAACAGCAAATAGAATAAATGTAAAAATAAAAGATAAAGAATACATTGAAACAACTATAAAAACAAGTAATGGATTGTATAATTATTTTGGAAAAGAGATTTATAAACTTTTTTTAAATCCTCAGTTTACATCAGCTGATCAACCTTTGACTTATCAAAATACAATTTTTTATAAAGCATTAGATTTTTTAAAAACAATGAATGAAAATAAACCACTGCTAAATCATATGTTATTAGATGAATATATTAAAGATCCACTTACATTTTTAATTAGATTGGTTCAAAGAAGAGATAATGAAAATGATTATGCATATTATGCAAGATTACAAGATTCTATACCTTTAACATTGAATAACAATTTTTTAGAAGGTCCACTTATTATTACACGTTATTATATTGATATTTTAAAAGCTTTAGGGATTTTTTATAAAGCTGATTTAAAAATTACAGGTAAAAATACACCATCTTATCTTAGAACAAAAGCATTAAGAGATTTACATTTTAATTTACCCGATGAAACAATTAAAACTTTAGAATATTTACAAAGTGAATATAAATTAGAAGATAAATATACAATGTATTTAATGGTTGCAGCTTTACTTGAAGCTGGAAGATATAATGATGCTTCTATTCAAATATCTTTAATCAAAGCAATCTTAAATGATCCAGATGCAGATTTTTTAACTGCAATTCAGCTTATTCAAGAGCTAAAAATATCAAGTGCAAAACAATTTTTAAATCAACCTTATTGGGATTCTTTAATTGATTTTAAACTTGTTGGTTTTGATGAGTATCTAGAATCTCTATAGTTTATCCATAAAATCTTAAATAATTTAATTTTTTTCTGCTATAATAATCTATATTTGTTATTTTTCAGGAGGACACTATGGAAATTGGAAGAGTTGCTGAAATTGATAATTCAAAAATTAATAACATTGAAAAAGCTCAAAAAGTGAGTAATGTTGATGAAAAAAAAGAAGTAATACAAGAAGATGAATATAAAAAAAGTTTAGGTAATATTTCATCTTCTGAAAAAAATGAAGTAATCTTAGATAATGTAAAATTTGGCTATAACAAAAATTCAAAAGATTTTTTTGTAAAAGTTACAAGAGGTGATGCTGAATATAAGTATCCAACAGAGGATATGATGAAAGTAAAAGCTTACATTTTACAAGAATTAGAACAAAATAATAAAGCATAAGGTAATTTAATTGGCATCAGATTTATCAAATATATTTAAAGATGAACTTTCAAATACACTAGAACAGTTATTATCTAAAAATTCACAAATAGATGCTGTTACAAAATTGGTAAGTGAAAATTTTGATTCTACACAATTAGTAGAGTGTAGTGCAAGGTTTGATCTTAAAGGTGTATCTTCTGAAGTAAATTTTTACATTCCAACTCTTAGTGCAACTAAATTTGAATATTTAATGTTAGGTGGAATGGGAGATTTAAAGGAACATATTGATGATGAAATTACAGATGCAGTAAATGAAATTATTTCAAATATTTGTGGAAGTTTTTGTACTTCTGTAAATGCACAAGGACTTCCAGATATTGGAGCAATTAAATCGGAGATAAAAAGTTCTTCTATAGTCGAAGGTTCAAGTTTGTCTTCAAAAAAGAATGCGTATGAATTTATTATTTCATTAGGAAATGAAAAATTACCAATAATTATTAGTTTTGATGAATTAATTTTACCCTTTTTTTCTTCAATTACAGGAGTAATAGCTTCAGATGAAACTGAAGTTAAAGATAAAATCATCCCTTCTGTAAGTATACCAACTAATGTAAATACAACTTCTTCATCTTCAGTACATACATCAAAAAATCTTGAACTTTTATATAATGTGAAATTGAAATTGAGCGTTAGATTAGGAACAAAAGTAGTTTTATTAAAAGATATATTAAGATGGGATGTTGGTGAAATTATTGAACTTGAGCAGATGGTTAATGAACCTTTAGAAATTTTAGTAAATGGTGTGAGAATAGGTGAAGGCGAAGCAGTGATAGTTGAAGGAAAATTTGGATTAAAAATAAAAAAAATTGGAAATGAAGATTTAAGATTAAATCAATTAGTAGGATTATAATTCATGGATAAGAGTACCGTAGGAGGATTAGGCGCAGGTTGGGCACTTGTTGCTCTTGCTATTATTTTAGGTGGAGTAGGTTTTGGTCCATATATTGATATTCCTTCTGTTGTAATAGTATTTGGTGGTACGATGGCTGTTACTGCAGGACAATTTGAAGGAAAAGATTTAAAAAGAATTATGCCAGCATTTAAAGTTGCAATGAATGAAGTAAAATCGGAACCTTTACCCGAATTGGTAGAAAAAATAATTTTTTATGCCACAGAAATCAAAAAACATGGTGTTATGCAAATTGAACAAAAAGTTTTGCAGGAGACTAATCCTTTTTTTAGAGAAGCTTTCCAATTGTTAGTTGATGGAACTAAGCCAGATGTTTTACAACCTTTAATGGAGTTAAAATTAGAGCATATTGAAAAAAGACATTCAACAATGATTAGTATTTTTGGAAATATTGGTGGAACAGCTGGTTCAATGGGAATGATCGGAACTTTAGTTGGATTAGTTGCAATGCTTGCAAATTTATCTGATCCTGCATCTGTTGGTCCTGCAATGGCAGTTGCTTTACTTACTACAATGTATGGTGCATTATTAGGAACTCTTTTTGCAGGTTTAGTTGAAAGTAAACTTTCTCAAAAACATAATGTTGAAGTAACAGCTTGCGAAGTTATTATTCATGGAGCAACAATGATTGCAGCGGAAGAATCAATCGGTAATATAAAAATGCAATTAAATTCGATTTTAGTTGAAGTTGTAGAATAAAGAATTAAGATGGCTAAAAATAAATGTCCTGAATGTCCAAAGTGTTTACCCGGTTGGTTAGTGCAATTTGGAGATTTAATGTCTTTGTTACTTACTTTTTTTATTCTTTTATTATCAATGGCAGTAATGGATAAAAAGAAAGTAGAAGAATATTTTGATATTATGAAAAAGGCAATGGGCTTCATTGATGCTTCAACTGATGTTGAAACTCAAACAGATGCATATTCTACAAAAGATAGTAGTTCGGATTCACAAGATAGTAGTGACTCCTCTACAGAGAGTTCATTTGATAATACAGCACAAGAAGTTTCTCAAATTGTACAAGAATTAAATTCAAATCAAAATATAGAGAGCCAAGAAATTAGTATAGAAAAAGGTAAAAATGAATTTACTTTAGATATTCCATCTACTATAATGTTTGAAGATGGTCAGTATGAATTAACAAATCAAAGTGCAAAAATTTTTATTTCTAAAATAGCAAGAGTTATAAGAACTATGCCACAGACATTTAATATAGAAATTATTGGACATACAGATACAAATAGAGTAATTAGTGATAAAATACCAAGAGATGCTTGGGATATTTCAGCATTAAGATCAATCTCAGTTGTAAAAGAATTAATAAAAAATAAAATTGACCCAGGAATTTTAAAGGTTTCAGCATTTGGTTCATATCATCCTAAAAGTGATGTTGCAGCTGATAATAGAAGAGTTGAAATGAGATTTTATTCTCAAGATAATCAGCAAGATATTTTAAATGAAGAAAATTTCTTTGATAGGTTGGAATAATGGAAATAAATAGTAACAATTTAATTAATACAGATATTTTACAAACAAAAAAACTTGATAATGTTAAACCTGAAGATATAAAAGATACAGAAGAACTTAGAAAAGTTAGTAATGATTTTGAATCATTTTTTTTAAATCAAATAATGGATATTTCATTGCGTTCTACAAATATAGCAGGAGAAGGTGCAGGTTCTGATATAATTAAAAGTATGTATATTCAGTCTATTGCAGATAGTTCAAGTGGCTCTTTAGGCATAAGTGATATGCTATTTGACTTTTTAAGTAAGAATAATAAATAAAGGCTTAATCATGATAGAGAATATTATAAAAGAAATGTCTTCTTTAGTTAATGATTTAAAAGAATCAATAACTCAAGATATAAAAGATATAAAACTAGCAAAACATGAAGAACTTTTAAAAAGAAATGATAAAAAGCATATTATGATTGATGAAATTACAAATTTAAAAGCTCAGTTAAATCAAGAATTAATAAAAAAAATTCAAGAAGGAGTTGATGTAAATATCTATAGAAATAGTGTAGATTTACTTGAAATTCAATTAAAAGAATTATATGAATTAAATAGAAAGTTAGCATCAATTGTTTTACCTGTTCAACAGATGTATAAAGACTTAGTTTCTGAAATAAGTACAGCTAATGGAGGAAGAATTTTTGATATTAAAGCTTAGTTTTTTATCTTTAGTATTAAGTATTAATTTATTTGCAATAAGTGTATTGGTTGCAAAAGAAGCTATTAATTTTGAAGAAAAAATTGATAGTAAAAAAGTGCAAATAAAAAATGTATCTGAAATAGGAAAGTCTTGTATTCCTTTAAAATTATCTCAATTACAAAATGAAGAATATATATCAACTCATTATATAAATAAAAATACAATTATTTGTATAAAAGATGTAAAAAAGTATGAAAATGAAACTGTAATATTCAATTTTGGCGGCGTTAAAATAGAGAAAAGAGGTAAAATTATTTATGAAAATAGTGATTTTATTAGAATTAAAAATTTAGATGGTTCAATAGAACAAATATATAAAGATGGAAGAATTAAATGAATATGCTCTCTTTTTTAGGGGAAACACCTACTATAGCATTAAGATTAGCCCAAGAAGAGTGTGGTGAAGAAGCAATAGTAATTTCAACAAAAAAAATATCTAATGCAAAAGGCACAACAAAAGATATGTATGAAGTAGTTGTGGCTGTTGAAGATGAGGATAAAAAAAAGAATTTAATTTATACAAAATCAGCTATTAGTAAAGTAAGTGAAAATTCAACACCTATAAAAACACATGTATATGATTTTAGAGAAGAAATTCTAAAAATGCAAGGAGTTTTAGAACAAGTTCAGAAATCTATTTGGAATCCAAAAAGTCAGCTTTATGATTTGACTATTCCTCCTGAATTTGCTTCAATGTATAATATTTTTGAACAAAATGAATTTGATCAAGAAATGACTTATACAATTATGAAAAAAACTATAAAACAATTACCAATTGCTTTAAAGTCAAATCCAAAAAAAGTGAATGATTTTTTTAAATTGATTTTGCGAAGAGTAATACCAATTAAACATGAAGTTCCATTAAGAAAACATCAAAGAAAAATTATTATGATGGTAGGACCAACAGGTGTTGGAAAAACAACGACTATTTCAAAACTTGCTGCAAGATATGCTTATAAATTAGGACAAAATTATAAAGTAGGGATTGTAACTTTAGATTCTTTTAGAGTTGGAGCAATTGAGCAACTACAAGCATATACAAATATTATGAGATTACCCTTAGAAATAGTAAAAAAACCTGAAGGCTTGTCTGAAGCACTTTTAAGATTAAAAGATTGTAATTATATTTTTATAGATACAGCAGGTTCAAGTCAATATGATATTGATAAAATTGAACTAATAAATGAGTATCAAAAAAGAGTTGAAGAATTACCAATTGAAAAGATTTTAGTATTACCTGCAAATGTAAAACATAGTGATTTATTGGAGATATATAAAAACTATTCAAGATTATCAATAGATTATTTAACATTTACAAAGTTAGATGAAACGAAAAGTTTTGGAAATTTAATATCTTTTGCACATAAAACAAAAAAATCTATTACATATTTTTCAATAGGTCAAAATGTTCCAGATGATTTAATAGTTTCAGATTCTTCTTTTTTGATTGATTGTTTTATGAATAATCAGTGTGTTAGGAGATAACAGTGTTTGATACTATCTCTTCTCAGGCTAGTAAATTAGTAAAACTTACAAGCGGAGTAAAAAAAAACTACTCTAAAACAAAACTTTTAACAATTACTTCTGGAAAAGGTGGAGTTGGTAAATCAACAATTACAGCGAACATGGCATTTTTACTTGCTCGTAGAGGATTTAATGTAGCTGTATTAGATGCTGATATTGGACTTGCAAATATGCAAGTTTTGTTTGATATTAAACCGCAAAATACACTTTTCGAATATATAAATGGAATTAAAACTTTAGATGAAGTTATCACAAAAACTTCTTATGATAATATCTCTTTAATAGCGGGGAAAAGTGGGTATCAATATACTTCAAATAAAAATAGTTTTATATTCTCTCGAATTGTAAAAGATATTATTTCTTTAAATAAGTATGATATTTTGCTTATTGATACGGGTGCAGGACTAAATGATTATGTAAGAGAATTTTTATCAGTTTCTGATAATATCTTAGCAGTTACTACTACAGATCCAAGCGCCTTGACGGATGTATATTCTTTAATGAAAATGTTATCTTTAGATAAAAATAAATTAATGTTATGTTTTAATCATACAAGAAATCATCAAATTGGAGAGACGATCGCGAATTCTTTAGTAAATTTAGGAAAAAAAAATAGGCTAAAAGAAGATTTTATGGTAGAATATATAGGAAACATTTCAACTTCTGCAAATATTTCAACTACTGGACGTTTGAGAAAGTTGTTTACTAACGAATTTTCTACAGATGAAATAACGAAACAATTGCAGATTATTATCGATAAAATATTAATAAATATACATTAAAGGTTTGTTCTAAAGTGCTAAATTTAGGTTCAATTATTTTTATTTTTATTGTTAAAGAAATAATATGATAATAGAACGATTCTCACAAACAGTAATAAATAGTGGCATATTTAAACTATATATAGCTATAGGTTTTTTTGCAACTTTAATATTTTTTACAATTAATGCTGATTTATTTACTCCAACAGAGATGATATTAGGTATAATTTTAGTAACGATAATTTTAAAAGGCATAAGTAATATGATGCTCTCTTTAATAATTAGTTTATTTAGTCTTGATAATAAAAGAAATGAATTTGATTTTAAATATAATGAAGAAAAAATACAAGTTATGCTTAATGAATTGGCTGTGCAAGATGTAATTGAGACTAATAAAAATTTGAAAAAAGCTAACTAAGGAGTAGATTTTGAATATATCATCTATAACAAATTCTCTAAATACTTTAGGAATAAATAATGATAAAACAGCAGATATTAGTGCTGATAAATCATTCCAAAATATGTTGAATGATGCAATTTCAGATGTTAATGACCAACAGATAAAAGGTTATGATTCAATGGAAGGAATAGCAACAGGAAAAGTTACAAACTTACAAGAAGCTGTTCAAAGAATAGAAGAAGCTGAATTATCAATGAAATTAGCTTTAGAAGTTAAAAATAAAGCAGTTAGTGCATATAAAGAAATAATGAGAATGCAAATATAGAATAAGGATTCGTTATGGGTTTTTTTGATGGATATAATGTTGCAACTTCAGGAATGAGTGCACAAAGAACTCGAATTAATGTTGTAAGTGCAAATATTGCAAATGCAAAAACAACTCACACAGCAGAAGGTGGACCTTATAAAAAACAAGAAGTTGTTTTTGAAGATGTTTTGCTTGCTAATACAAATAAAAAAACTAATTCTAATGATATAGAAACAACAAATAATGTAAATTCAGATATAGCATTAAGAGGAGTTGGTGTAAAATCAATTGTTCAATCTGATGCAAAACCAGTAATGAGATATGAACCGTCTCATCCAGATGCAAATGAAGATGGATATGTTGCTTATCCAGATATTAATCCTGTAGTTGAAATGGTAGATTTAATAGAAGCTATGAGATCTTATGAAGCAAATGTTACTTCATTTAATACTCATAAAAATATTGATTCTAAAACTTTAGATATATTAAATATGTAAGAAAAATTATGGCAAATATAATAGATATTCTTCCTCAAGCTAAAACTACTTCTACGGAAATTTCAACAAAATCTGATAAAGAGAGTATAAAAGAAAAACCTTCTTTATTTGATTCTTTACTTCAAAATAATGTTGAAAGTGAAAAAAAAAGCGAAGAAAAAGTAGAACCAAAAGTTGTTGATAAAAAAGAGAAAGAATTAAATAAAAATGAAAAACTTAATGTTAAAAAAGTTGCTGATAATGCTGATAATAATGAAGAAAAAGCTGAAGCAAAGAATACAACTTCATTGATAGATAGATTGATTTTCGAAGCTAAAAATGAAGTTAAAGAAAATGTTGAAACAAAAAATATTTCTTCTTTACCTACTAAAGAAATAACTTCACAAAATACTCAAACAAAAATTTCTTTAGACGAATTAATACAAGAAAATAAACCTATAAATGAATCGACAAAAAAAGAATCTGTAATAGTTTCAGATAATTTAGATGATAAAAAAGATATTACTTTAACAACAGAATCAAAAGATAAAAATATAAAAGAAGTAGTAGTTGATACTTCAATAAAAGAAGAATTATTAAATAGTGATAAAAAAGATACTTCTTTAACAACAGAATCAAAAGATAAAAATATAAAAGAAGTAGTAGTTGATACTTCAATAAAAGAAGAATTATTAAATAGTGAAAAAAAAGATACTTCTTTAACAACAGAATCAAAAGATAAAAATATAAAAGAAGTAGTAGTTGACACTTCAATAAAAGAAGAATTATTAAGTAATCAGAACAATAAAACAGATATTAAAAAAGAAAAATCAATTGAGGATGAATTAATTTCAGATAATAAGAATAATGCTAAGACAATTAATAATGCCATTGATGAGCAAGTAATTGATAAAAAAGAATCAAAAAAAGAAAGTAAAGTTTTAAAAACAAATAATGAAAATTTAATAATAGAGAAATCAACAATAGAAATAAAAACAAGTGATAAATCAATTATTGAATCAACTGATGTTAAAGTTACGAAAGAAGATATAAATAATAATTTAACTATTAATTTAGAAGAAAATAATACAGAATCAGCAACAGAAAATTTATTAGCGAATATTGCAGATAAAAATCCAGAAAATTTATCATCTACAAATTTATCAGAAGAAGTGGATATAAAAACTTTAATTGAGGCTGAAAAAACACCTCAAAAAAAGAAAACATTAATGGATCTTTTGATTGAAAAAAATATGCAAAATGCAGGTTTAAAAGTTTTAAATGAAGGTGATAATTTAGTTAAAAATGAACTTGTATCAAAAGATTTTATATCAAATATGTATTTAAGTGAGCAAAAAAATTTGCTTAATAATCAGTTTTTATTTAATAAAAATGAAGCATTAAGTTTATTGAAAGATGGAGCATCTCTAAAAGATATAGAAAAAAGTGCAAATATATTAGAATTAGGCTTAGATAATATTGATATTGAACAAAATGTTGAACTTGAAAATTTAGGAATTGTTAAAAGACAAGATTTTGATTTATCGAATAAAAAAAATATTTTAGATAGTTTATTAAATGAAAAAAATATTAGAAGTGATGATATCAAAAATTTAATTACAAAATCAGTTGAAGCAAGTAGTGCTTTACTTGATAATAGTTTAAATGTAAGTGATGATACTGTTGTAAATGTTAATTCTCCAATAGCATATAATATTCACTCAAAAATTATTGGTGCAAAACAGCAAATGGCGACAATGATGTCAGATATTGCAAGACAAATGTATGAAAATTATAAGCCCCCAGTTACAGTTTTTAGAATAAATCTAAATCCATTAGAATTGGGAAGTATTGCAATTATGATGAAAAATGATAAAAATAATGCTTTAACAATTAGTATGAATGTATCAAATAACACAACTTTAGATGCATTAGTCGATAATCAAAATGTGTTAAGAAATTCATTAAATAAAACATTTGATGAAAATACAAAATTCAATCTTGATTTTAGCTCTTCAAATCAAAATAATAATCAATCTTCAAACAATCAAAACAATCAAAATAGTCAATATCAAGAACGAAGATTTGAAAAACAGATGGATACACAATCTGTTTTACAATTAACAGAAGAGAATAAAGATAGAGAAGAAAAATTAGATTATATGTAAATGGAAGCTTTTTTATCTTTATTAAATGAAGAAGTTTTATTTCAATTCCTTCTTTTATTTGCTAGAATAGTTGCTTTCGTTGCTTTTATGCCAGTTTTTGGTCATGCTGCAATTAGTCCAACTATTAGAATTGCTTTTGCATTTTATATAAGTGTTTTTATTTTTCCTTTAGTGAATGTAGCAACAAATGTAAATCAAGATAACTTTATTGTAAGTTTAATATCTGAGTTGACTTTAGGACTAGTTGCTTCGATGCTTATAAATATAATTTTTTCTGCTGTAAAAATTATTGGAGAATTTGTTGAATATTCGACAGCTTTATCAATGGCTGCTATGTTTGATCCTACAACAGGTTCTCAAGAAGGGTTAATTGCAAAGTTACTTTATTGGATTGCATTAATGCTTTTTTTTCAAACAGGAATGTATGAGATGACTTTAGTAATTTTAGTTAAAAGTTTTTCTATGATACATTTAGGAAGCTTTGATATATTCTCATATAACGGAATTCAACTGGCAATAGATGAAATAAAAAGAATGTTTGCGTTTGCATTTGCATTTGCACTTCCTTTATTTTTTATAGGTTTTATACTGGATATTTATTATGGATATGGAACTAAATCAATGCCATCTTTTTCACCGTTTGTAATAACGTTTCAATTGAAATTTGCTTTAATATTTGTATTCTTAATATTAGGAATGGAAATTTTCTCAGAAGCATTTACTCAATATTTTATAGATAAATTTCAATAAATCAAAGGTTAATATAAAATGGCTGATGAAGAAGAAAAAACCGAAGAACCCACATCCAAAAAAATCGAAGATGCAAAAAAAGAGGGAAATGTAAATAAATCAATGGAAGTAACAGGCGCCACGATTTTATTTTTTGGTTCTATGTACTTACTGTTTTTTTCATCTTTTTCTTTATTGGAAATAAAAAAACTTATGATGTTTTCTTATGGATTTATCGGTCAAGAACTTGATAGTACTATTTTTTTTGCTATTACGTATAGCGTTGTAATTACTTTATTAAAAGCATTAGCTCCTTTATTCTTATTGATTATAATTTTGGCATTAGCAACAAATTGGATGCAATTTGGATTTGTTACAATCCCTTTAAAATTTGATTTGCAAAAATTAGATCCAATTAAAGGAATGAAAAATATTTTTGGTTTAAAAAAATTGATAGAAGCTTTCAAATTAACTTTAAAATTAATCATTATTATGGTTGTTATGTGTATTCTTTTTTTGTTAACAAATAAAGAGTTTTTAATGATGATGAGTCAAGAAACATCATCCACAATATCTACAATGTTTCAGCTATCAGTCTATTTTATTTTAGCAATTCTTCTTATTATCATTATTTTTGCTATAATAGATTTTTATTTTTCTAGACACTATTATATGAAATCTTTAAGAATGAGTAAACAAGAGATTAAAGATGAATTTAAAAATATGGAGGGAGATCCTCAAGTAAAAGGTAGAATTAGAAGAATTCAAATGCAAATGGCACAAAAAAGAATGATGAGTAATGTACCAAATGCAGATGTTGTTATTACAAATCCAACACATTATGCAATTGCTTTAAAATATGATAATAAAGTTAATTCTGCTCCGATAGTTGTTGGAAAAGGTGTTGATTTCCTTGCATTAAAAATCAAAGATATTGCAAGAGAAAATAAAATACCAATAATTGAAAATCCAGCTTTAGCTAGGTCTTTGTATGATCAAATTGATATTGACAAAGAAATACCAAGTGAATTTTATAAAGCAATGGCAGAAATTTTCTCTTATGTTTATGAATTAAAAAGAAAAAGGTAAACTTTGAAATTAATATTAACTCTGTTTTTATTAGTAAATATTTTAAATGCTAAAAAGGATTTTTATTATAGTTTTATAGATTCTTCAGGAGAACAAATTTCAGAGCAAAGAAAACAATCAATTACTGATGGTTTCGATATTTTACAAAATGCAAGAAATTTAGCTCGAGATGATAAAATAGATGAAGCATACTCTTTAGTGAAAGATTTTAAAGAAAAAAATAAAATAAAAGTTTTAACTTCAGATATTATGATTTTATATGCTGAATTAGCACTAAAAAAACAGACAAAGAGATTAATTTTAGAAGCTTCAACAGAACTTGAAAGTGCAATAAATTCATCCCTTATTAATCAAAATGATTTATCAAAAGCTTATATGCTGTTAGTTGAATTAAAATTAGAAATAAATAAAATAGAAGATGCAAAATATTTTTCGCAAGTTATAATTGATAATTTTGATGATGAATTAACAAAAACTTACGGAAAAATTTCAATGGCAAAAGTTTATAAATATCAAAAAGATTATACAAAAGCTATTAAATATCTTTATGAAATTTTAACAGTAACAAAAGATAAAAATGTAGCTACATTAGTTGCAGATGAATTATTTGATGTATATGTTTTAGATGGAAAACTTGATAAAGCAAATGAATTGATAACTCAAGTATTAAAAACAAATATAGAGTTTTATGCAAATGATTCATATTTAGCAAATAAAAAAATTAATCGTTTAATAAAAGCAGGAATGCCAGAACACGCTGCAGAAATTTTAAGAGAATTATTAAAAAGAACAACAAAAGATGAGTCAATTGAAGATTTTAAATATAAATTAGCAAATACATATATGTTAATGTATGATAAAACAAATTATTATTTAGAAAAAGCAAAAGATTTATATAAAGATATAATAAATGATTATCCACAAGGTATTCATGCAAAAAATGCAAAAATGTTTATTGATGAAATCTTGATGCGACAAGGATTTTTAACCCCAAGTTCAGTTGCAGCAAAGTATCCAGATGTAGAAGCAATGCAACAAAAAGCACTTTTACAAGAGCTTATGAATGATAAAAATGATAAAAAATTTGAAATGATACTAAAAGCTGAAAGAGTTTATAGAAAAGTTTCAAATGAGATTGTAAAACGATTTGGATATAACAATATCGATGAAATTTTTGATGAAGTTAATATGGATTTGATTAAAGATTATTTAGCTCAAGGAAAATGTTTTGAGTTGAATGATATTTTAAAAACTTCAAGAAGTGAAACTTTGGAGAAATTGATTCAAGATGAAACTGTAAAATTTAATTTTTTTGAATGTTTAGTTGAAGTTCCATATGAAAGAGCTTATCTTCAAATCAAAGAAACTTTTAATAAAACAAGAGATGCAAATATATACTTATACCTTGAAAGAATGGCTTTTTCCTTAGGTTTGATAAATGAAGCATTAGATTTTTCATCTAAAGTTGAAATGGTTGATGATAAAAATGTTTTAGCAAAAGAGTTTATTTATAGATACCAAATAAATAAAACAAAAGATGATGCAACAGCGATGGAAAAGTTTTTTATATATGCTTCTGAAAACCCAGAATATATTAAATTAAATGAATCAAATCCTGTAATAATAGATTTTTACCATGATTATTATCTATATTTAATAAAAAATGAAGAAAAAAAACAAGCTGATGATATATTAGTGAAACTTTATAATAAACAAAAAGATTTAAAAGCATTTATTTATTCTCCATTTGTTGAAACTGAATTATCAAGATTAGAAAAAGAGAAAGATAATTATCAGCAAGCTGTTGATTATTTACTTGAATCAATACCAAATACAAGAAAAATTAAACCTAATGATGAAGTTAAAATATATTATGATATTTTAAATTTATATGATAATTTAGGAAATAAAGATAAAAAAGCTGAATATATTTTGAAATGTAAAGAAGTAAAAGATACGACAGATAGTCTTTATAAAAAAATGTGTGATGAAATGTAATGAATATAGAAGATTTATTAAATAAAATTGACCCAACAAATTTATCTATTGCCTTTGGAAGAATTACAAACATTTCAACAACAACTTTAACAGCAACAGGTCTTGAAGTTGCTGTAGGAGATATTGTAAAAATTGAATCAGTTCATCATCACTCTTCTGTTTTGGGAATGGTAGCTTCAATAAATGATATTTCTTTTACAATAGTTCCTTTTTCTTTTATTGATGGTTTTAGAATACATGATAAAGTTTTTTTACAAAAAGATGGATTAAGTGTAAAATGTGGTTATGGTTTATTAGGAAGAGTTATAAATGCATTGGGTGATCCAATAGATAGTAAAGGAAAGATTGTTAATTTAGAAGAAAATGCTTCAATAAATAAGATTTCTATGCCTGCGCTTGAAAGAGGAATTATTGATAAAAAGTTTTCAACGGGTGTAAAAGCAATTGATTCAATGCTTACTTGTGGAAAAGGACAAAAAGTTGGTATCTTTGCAGGTTCAGGAGTTGGAAAATCAACTCTAATGGGAATGATTGTAAAAGGTTGTGAAGCCCAAATAAAAGTTGTAGCATTAATTGGAGAAAGAGGTAGAGAAATACCTGAATTTATCCATTATAATTTAGATAATAATTTGGATAATACAGTAATAATAGCCGCAACATCTGATGAATCAGCATTAATGCGAAAATATGGTGCTTTTACAGCAATGAGCATTGCAGAATTTTTTAGAGATAAAGGTCATGATGTTTTATTGATGATGGATTCTGTTACAAGATTTGCAATGGCTCAAAGAGAAATTGGATTAAGTACGGGAGAACCACCTGTAAGTCGTGGTTATCCACCTTCTGTTTTTGCTCTTTTACCTCAATTAATGGAAAGAGCAGGAAATAATCAAAAAGGTTCAATTACAGCATTTTTTACGGTTTTAGTTGATGGAGATGATATGAATGATCCAATTGCTGATCAAAGTAGATCAATTCTTGATGGACATATTGTATTAACAAGAGAGTTAACTGAACAGGGATTTTATCCACCAATTAATCTTCTAAAATCAGCTTCAAGAGTAATGGATAAAGTAGTTACAAAAGAACATTATAATGATTTTTTAAAGTTAAAAAGAGTATTATCTTTGATAAAAGAGAATGAAGTTTTAGTAAGAGTTGGTGCATACAAAACAGGTATGGATCCGGAACTTGATAATGCAATGGCAAAAAAAGAAAAAATAAGAGAGTTCTTGACTCAAGATACTCAAAAAAATTTTAATTTTGATGAAACAGTTGCAATTTTTAGAAAGGTTTTACAATGATTAATCAAACAGACCAAATGATGTATAGATTAAATAATCTAGATACCTTACAACAAAAATTAAATTATCAATATGCAGGTAAAAAACTTGAATATGGAAGTGATGATTCAGTTTTATATTCTAGAATAATTTCAGTTGATGATAAAGTTAGAGTTTATGAGGGAATAAAAACTCAAGTAGAAAGAACAACAGTACAAAATAAAACATCAGATTCAAGTATGGCTGCAATTAAAAAAATCTTAGAATCTATTAATGCTGAATTGATTAAAGCAAACACAGATACAACAAGTGAAGATGGTTTAAAAGCAATTGCTACGAATCTTTCTGGTATGAAAGAAAATCTTCTTGATTTAGCTAATACTCAAGTTGAAGGAGAATATGTATTTGCAGGTTCTGATTCTTCTATTAAACCATTTGAAGTAAATGCAGATGGTTCAATCTCTTATAATGGAGATAATAAATTAAGAAGAGTTACAGTTGAAGAAGGTTCATATCGAGAAAGAGGAATCAACGGTTTTGATGTTATGATGTATTCTTCAGCAACGGCATATAAAAATGAATCTTTAACTTTTAATGAAAGTGATAGAGTTCTTGATCAAGATGGAAATGAATGGGTTTTAGATAATACAACTGATCCTGTAAATCCTATTTTGGTTAAATATGATGTAGATGGAAATCAAACAACTGATACGATGCCAGTAACTTTTGATCCAACTACAAATACTTATGAAACACCTATCTTTACAGCTAATGGTACAAAATTTGAAGCAAAAACTTCTATTTTTACTCTAATTGATAATGTTGTTAATAGTTTAAATAAAGTAGATTCTAGTGGTAATCCAATTTCAATCTCAGAAGCAAAAGATTTAATTTCAAAAGGTGCTGAAGAGATAATGAAAGCTTATGATGGAGTAAATATTGCTCATGCAGACCTTGGAAGTAAGAATAAAATATTTGAAGTTTCTTTAGAAAATTTAACATCTAAAATAACTCAATATAATGTTTTGTCACAAGAATTAAGTGCTTCTGATTATACGGAAATTGCATTAAAAGCAAAAGCTTTAGAGTTGACTTATACAGCACTTTATTCAACAATAAATAAAACAAATCAACTGTCATTAGTTAATTTTTTGAATAACTAATAAAAATATAAATTAGTATATGAATATAAAAAATTTATTTTCGAAAGATTTAATTGTAGTTGCGCTTTTTGTCTCTATACTTGCAATTATAATTGTTCCATTACCAAAAGCAGTCTTAGACTTCTTTTTGGTAATATCTTTATCCTTATCTTTATTGATTTTATTAATTTCTTTGTATATTCAAAAACCATCAGATTTAACAACATTCCCAACGCTTATTTTAGTTTTAGCATTATTTAGATTATCATTAAATATTGCAACAACAAGATCCATTTTAAGTGAAGGTCATAATGGACCAGATGCTGTAAGTTCAATAATATCTGCTTTTGGCGAGTTTGTTGTTGGCGGAAATATGGTTATTGGAGTAATAGTTTTTATTATTCTTGTATTAATTAATTTTATGGTTGTAACAAAAGGTGCAACAAGAGTTGCAGAAGTAACAGCAAGATTTACGCTTGACTCAATGCCTGGTAAACAAATGGCAATTGATGCTGATTTAAATGCTGGATTTATTGATGATAAACAAGCACAAGAACGAAGAAAATCTCTAATATCAGAAGCAAATTTTTATGGAGCAATGGATGGATCTTCAAAGTTCGTAAAAGGTGATGCTGTTGCAGGTATTATAATAACTATGGTAAATCTAGTTGGAGGTCTTTTAATAGGACTTTTTCAACATGATATGACAGTTGCACAATCAGGAGAAATTTATACAATTTTGACAATTGGTGATGGATTAGTAGCTCAAATTCCAGCACTTATTTTATCAACTGCAACTGCTATTATTATTACTCGTTCAAATATGGATGAAGATAAATTTGCTAGTCAGTCAGTTAATCAATTAATTAAAGATAGTAAATCATTAATTTTGGTTGGTGCTGGAATGGTTTTATTTGGTTTTGTTCCTGGTTTCCCAACTGGTATTTTAATGGTAATGGGATTATTAATGATGTTTATAGGATATGTAATAAGCATGATTGAAAAAGAACAAGATAATGCAATAACAAGATTCTTTAAAACACAACCTCTTAAACCTAAAATTGATGAAAATGTATCTTCTTTAAAAGAAAAGAAAAAAAGTATGGCAGTTCCTGATGAAAATCAAACAATTGAAAACATTATGAAACTTGAAGTTTTAGAGTTAAAACTTGGAATTAGACTTTTGCAATTAGTTCAAGGAAATTCTGAATTATTAGATAAAATAAAAGCTATTAGAAAAACAATTGCTAGTGAATTAGGTTTTGTTATCCCTCAAATAAGAATTTCTGATGATGCAAATCTTGGACCAAATGAATATCAATTGTACTTAAAAAGAATCCCATTAGCAAAAGGAAGAATAGAAGTAGATAAATATCTTGCTATGGGTGGTTTAAGTAATGAAAAATTAAGTGGTTTACATGTGAAAGAACCTGTATTTAATCTTGATGCAACGTGGATAAATCCTGATTTAAAAGAAGAAGCATTGATGAAAGGTTTTACAGTTGTTGATGCTCCAACAATCATTTCAACGCATATTTCTGAGATTATTAAAAGACATGCTGAAGATATTATAACAAGACAAGATATTGTTGATATTGTAGATAGATTGAAAAAAGATTTCCCAATAGTTATTGATGAAGCGATGAAAGTTACTTCTTATGGAGCATTATTGAAAGTTTGTAAAGATTTATTACATGAGAAAATACCAATCGTTGATATGCTTACAATAATCGAAGCAATTGCAGATATAGCAGAGTTTACCAAAGCGCCTGAAATATTACTTGAGCATGTACGTGCTAAACTTTATAGATTAATCACTCAGAAATTTAAAGATACGGATAATATTTTACATATTATTACTATTAAACCAGAACTTGAACAACAGTTTATTGGAAAACTTCAAGAACATCATGGAGTTTCACAATTAATGCTTTCAATTGCTGAAATTAATAATTTAGTTACAAAAACAAAACAACTTTTAGATAATGTAGAAGCAAAAGGTTTCTCAAAAATTTGTATGGTTGTGGATCCAGTATTAAGAAAAAGAATTTCTGAAATTTATGAAAAATTTGGCCTTCAAGTTTCAGTTTTATCTCATGCTGAACTAGACTCTAAAGCAAATTTTGCAATAGAGGGAACTTTAGAGTTTTAAAAATGAAATTAGTTAAAATTTTTATTTTCTTTCAATTTTTTATCATAACTCTTTTTGCAGATGTAAATTTATATATTAAAGATAAAGTAGTAAAAGGTGAGCCTTTAGTTTTTACTCTTGAAATTTCTGGAAATGAAATAAAATTTCCTGATTTGTCATTGATTGAAGGAAATAGTGTTCAAGAAATTTCAAGTTCTATTTCAACAAATGTAATAAATTCTGAAATTACAAAAGTTATAAAAAAGAGTTATTCTTTTATTCCAACAAAAGATTTTATTTTTCCTTCATTAGAGTTTGAAATAGATGGAAAAAAATATCATACAGATGAAAAAAATATTATTCTTGAAAAAGCTTCAAAAACAAAATCTGATATTTTTGATTTAAGTATAAAAACTGATAAAAAAGAGTTTTATGTAGGAGAAAATTTTATACTTAAAATAGTTTTCAAACATAAAAAAGATTTACAAATAGTTGGATTAGCATTAGGAAAACCAAATTTTGAGAATTTTTGGTATAAACAAATAGATGATACAAAAAGATATGAAGAGAATGATTTTAGTGTTATAGAATTAAAGTTTTTAATGACACCTTTAAAAGAGGGTAATTTAACTATAAATCCTATGTTACTACAAGCTCAGGTTATGGATGATAGTTTTAGAAGCTTTTTTTCAACAACAAAAGATGTAAATATTTATTCAAATGAATTGAATTTTGATGTAAAAGCTTTACCTTCAAATATAAAACTTGTTGGTGATTTTGAAATTGAAACAACTATAGATAAACAAAAAGTAAAACATGGTGAAGCAATATCTTATAAACTTAAAATTAAAGGAACTGGAAATATTGATGATATTCCTGATATAAAACTTCCAATAAAAGATGTAACAATTTATGAAAATAAACCTGAAATAAAAACATATATATCAAATGATAAATATGAAGGAACTTATGAAAAAGTTTATTCAATTATTCCAAATAAATCATTTACAATACCTAGTATAAATTTTGAATTTTTTGATAAAGAACAACAAAAAGTTATCTCTAAAACAACAAAAAGTTATGATATAGAAGTTGAAGATGCTGAAAAAAGGGAAGAAGTTGTTTTAGAAAAAGCAAAAGATGAAAATAAAGTTTTAGAGTCTAAAGAGATAATTGTTGAAAAAATATCTTTTAAAGATAGGGTAATGTTTTTTATTTTTGGAGTGCTTTTTACAGTTTTAGTTTTTTCTATATATTTTTATATAAATAGATATAAAAATATAAAAAAAGAAGAACTTAAACCTTTAAGTAAAAAAGTAAAAGAAACAAAAACAAAAACTGAATTAATTAAAATTTTGGCAGTTTATATGAAAATAGATTCAAGATTAGATGAGTTAATTTATCAACTTGAAAAAGTAGAAGATGTTAATATAATAAAAAAACATATTCTAAAAATCTTAAAAGAATTAAAATTATAAGGAAAAAGATGAGAGTATTTTTATTTGTAGTTATTATGATTACATCAACTTTCGCGAATGAATATTATGCAAAAATTGAACCAATAGAGAGTTATCAAGTAAAAGCTGCTACATCTGGAAAAGTGATATTCTCAAATTCTAAGATAGAAGGCTTACAAGCAAATAATACAACAATTATAGAGTTAGATTCAAATGTTGATAAAGTAGAGTTAGAACAATCAAAAAATAAATTGAAATTTATTAATGAAATGATAAAAATAGAACAAAATAATTATGATAGATTGAATCAAGTTAGTTCAAAATCAGCTTTTGAAAAAGATACTCAAAAGTTAAAAGTAATAAATCTTGAAACATCAAAAGCTGATATGATTATTAAAATAGAGAGTTTGAAAGATACTATTTCAAATAAAAAATTGGTTGAGAAATCAAATTATATTTTCAATGTAGCAGTAAAAGAGGGAGATTATGTAACTTTAGGAACACTGCTTTATGAATCAAAAGATTTATCAAAAGGTAAATTAGAAATTTTTGTTCCTATTTTAGAAATTGAAGATTTAAAAAATAAAGATATATATTTAGATGGAATAAAAAGTGATATAAAAATATCAAAAATTTATGATGTGGCAGATAGTACAAATATTTCAGCTTATAAAGTTGAGTTGGTTGTATCAAATGTTCAAAATTTTTCAAGGTTGGTAAAAATTGAATTCAAATAATAAAGTAGCTTGTCCTTTAGATTGTTATGATGCATGTCAAGGACAAATAATTGAAGATAAAATAAAAGGTTCAAAAGAACATAAAACTACAAATGGAAAACTCTGTGTTAATTTTGCAAATTTGTTAAAAGAAAAAACTTTAGAAAAAGCTATTTATGAAAATAGTGAAATTTCTTTGGAAGAGTCTTTAAATATTTTAGTTGATAAATTAAAACAAACAACTCCAGCTAAAACACTATTTTACAAAGGAAGTGGAAATATTGGAGTTATGCAAAGTGTAACTAAAAATTTTTTTACTTTATATGGCTCAACTTTAACAAAAGGAAGTTTATGTGATGGTGGAGGTGGTGCTGGAATTGAAGCAGGGCGTACAAATGTTATAAATCCTCCTTTAGAAAAACTTATTAATGCTGATGTAATAGTTGTTTGGGGAAGAAATTTTAGTGTTACTTCATCTCATATGTATAATTTAGTTAAAGATAAAATTTTTGTAACCATTGACCCAGTTTGTACAGAAATTGCAAAAAAATCTAAAATTCATATGCAAATAAACCCAAAAACAGACTATGAATTAGCATTACTCTTAACTAGATTTGCATATATGCAAGATTTGGAAGATAAAGAGTTTATTGAAGAATTTACAAATAATGCTGATGAATTTTTTGATATTTCAAGGGGAAGACCAGTTGTATCTTATGAAGCAACAACAGGAGTTCCTCTTTCACAAGTGAATGATTTTTTTGATTTAATAGAAAATAAAAGTGTAGCAATAATGTTAGGACTTGGTGTTCAAAAATATTTTGAAGGAGCTCAAATCACAAGATGTATTGATTCTTTTGCTGCTTATATGGGATATCATAAAAAAGAAGCAGGTGGAGTTTGGTATTTGAGTGATTCTGCTTTTGGATATAAAAAACCTTTTGAAATGAAAGGAAACAATAAAAAAGTTTCAATTCCTAAAGTCGATTTTAGCTCTTTTGATTTAGTATTTATTCAAGGAGCAAATCCAGTTGTTTCTCATCCTAATACAAAAAAAGTGATAGAGGGTTTAAAGAACAGTTTTGTAGTATATTTTGGAACAACTTTAAATGATACTTGTGAATATGCAAATTTGATTATTCCTTCAACTTCATTTTTAAGCAAAAGAGATGTTAGATTATCTTATGGTCATGAATTAAAATCAATTTCCCAAATCGTAAAAGAGAAAACTCAAGATAGTTTGAGTGAATATGAACTAACAAACTTTTTATTAGAAAAATTTAATTTTGAAAAACTTCAAAGTGAAGATGAAATAATCTCTTATTTTGAAAATCATAAACCAAAATTAGAAGAGTTTGAAACATTTGAATTTTTAGACGAATTAGATATTGAACCACTTTATAAAGAAAAGACGCAAAATAACTTTTATTTTATAACTGCAAAAAATAAAAATTCATTAAATTCTCAATTTGCTAAAGATGATTTTGTTTATTTAAATTCTTCTACAAAGTTTAAAAATGGTGATATTGTAAATATCTCTTCAAAATATGGAAATGCAAAATTTGAAGTAAAAATAGATGATGATATAAAAGAAAATTGTGCATTCTTTTTTGCAGGAAATAAAAATGCAAACTATTTAACACCTGCAAATGAAGATGAAAGTTCATTTTCTGCAATGTATCAAGAGGTCTTAGTAGAAATTGAATTATCGTAAATTATTTCGTGAACATAAGATAATAAGAGATTTATCTTTAGTTCAATTTATAGCATATTTTGGTGCTTGGTTTTCAAATGTAGCAATTTATACAATGCTTGTTGATTTTGGTTCAACTGAAATGGCAATTTCAGTTGTAACAGCTATGCATTTTATTCCTGCAATATTAATTGCTCCACTTTCAGGGGCAATTATAGATAGAGTAAAAATCAAACCTTTAATGATTTTTTTATTGTCAACAGAGTTATTGATGACAATTTTATTTTTAACCATTGATAATAAAGAACAAATTTGGTTTTTGATGATTTTGATATTTATTAGAATGAGTGCAGCTTCTATGTTTTTTTCAACTGAAATGTCACTTTTAGCAAAACTTTTAAATGGAAAACCACTTCAAATGGCAAATGAAATTCACTCTATTATTTGGTCATTTACTTATGCTGTTGGTATGGCTGTTAGTGGATTTGTTGTAAACTCTTTTGGACATAAAACAGCTTTTATTATAGATGCTGTAATTTTTGCAATTGCTTTATTTGTTTTTATTAGAATTGATTTTGTTGTAAAAGCTAGTCAAACAACAGATAAAATATTTCAACTAATAAAAGATGGATTTATTTACATAAAAAATCATAAATTGATACTTCATCTAATATTTTTACATTCAAGTGTTGGACTTACATCTTTTGATGCACTAATAACTATTTTGGCAAAAAATGAGTATAAATATATTATTTCTGTTCCACTTGCTATTGGACTTTCAAATGCAGTAAGAGCAGTTGCTCTTATGTTTGGACCTATGTTTATCTCAAAATATGTTACAAAAGAGAACTTACACTATTTATTAGTTTTTCAAGGATTATCGATAATTTTATGGAGTTTAACACAAAGTAGTTTTTATATTTCATTAATCTCTTTATTTATTGTTGGGCTTAGTACAACGACTTTATGGTCATTTACTTATGCTTTATTACAAAATAATTGTGATGAAAAATATATAGGACGTGTGATTTCATATAATGATATGTTTTTTATGCTTTCATGTGTAGTTACTACTTTATTTATTGGATTAATGGCAAGTTTAATTTCAACTGATATAATTACTATACTTTTAGGAATTGGTTTTTTAGCCTTTGCTTTTTATTACACAAGGATTTTAAAATGGATATAAATGAAAAAATTTTACTACTAGCAATTTTGAAAAAAGAGTCAAATGAATCTTTGAATGATGTAGTTTTAAAATTAGAAAATACAGGATTATTCACTTTAAAAGAGGGTAAAAAATTATTGAAAAAACTAAAAACTGAAGAGTTTGTTAGTGATTCATTTTTGACTTTAAAAGGTGAGTTAATAGCAAAAAATGTAGAACAAGAATTTAAAATATAAAAGGGAAAAAATGATTTTAGATTATAAAAATATTGATGACTTAAATAGATATAAAATAATGTCAGGAACAGTAATTCCAAGACCTATTGCTTGGATTGTTACAGAAGATGAAGGTGTATTAAATGCCGCACCATTTTCATATTTTATTCCTATTTCTTCAAATCCTGCTTTATTGATTGTATCAATTGGAAAAAAAGATGATGGAACTCCAAAAGATTCCCTTGCAAATATTTTAAAAACAAAAAAAGCAACTATTTGTTTTGTAAATAAAGATAATGTTGATAAAGTTCAAAAATGTGCAACACCACTTGGAAAAGAAGTAAGCGAAATCAAAGAGTTTGAAATTGATGTTAAAAATGTGATGGAAGATTTTCCTCCAATGATTGCCTCTTCACAAAGTGCACTGTTTTGTGAATATTATGATACTTATAAAATCCCAGGAGATACTACACCTGTTGTTTTAGAATTAAAATATCAATTCATTGAAGATGATAGAATTAATGAAAGAAATCATATAAATGTAGAAAACATTGGAAGATGTGGAGTGACATTTAAGGCTTTAGTAGATTTATAATTAAAAGGCTTTTGCCTTTTAATTTCTAGTTTTTTATACTGCTGTATTTCCACAGTGTCCGCATTTTTTTGCAGCAACTGGAATTTCCATTGCACATTCACTACAAACTTTAGTCGTAGGTGCTGGTTTTACTTCTTCTTTTTTTAATTTATTATATGATTTTATAAACATAAACATCACAAAACCTAAAATAACAAAAGAAATTGTATCATTTAAAAACAGACCAAATTTTATTGCAGGAGCTCCAGCTTTTTCTAAATCTGCAAGTGTCGCATATGAATTTCCATCTAAAGAGATAAATAGTTGAGAAAAATCAACTCTTCCTAATAATAATCCAATTGGAGGCATAATCACATTTGTAACAAGTGATTTTATTAATGTAGCAAATGCAGCTCCAAAAATAAAACCAACTGCCATATCAACTACATTTCCTTTTATAAGAAAATCTCTAAATTCTTTTAGCATGGTATTCCTTTTTGTTTTTTCGAATTATATAAAAAAGAACTTTGTAAATAATAAAATCAAAATTAATATGATTTTTTTATAAAAAATAATTTCAAAATAACGTGAATATTACAGCTTGGTTACAAGAAATAATCATATAAACTCTTATTTAAATAAGAAAGAATATATTACATAAAACATTATTCTGGAGTAAAAATGAATAACTTAAAGCTGAAAAATAAGATATTTTTGATATTGGTTTTACCCTTAATTGCAATATTTATTTTATCTTCGATTTTGATTTTTGGAAAAATTGAAAAAGAAAATAGTATGACAAGAACTTCAAGTTATGTAAATTTTACAGTGAAGTTATCAGCCTTACTGACAAATCTTCAAAAGGAGAGAGAATTATCAATTTTATATCTAAATAGTTATGGAAAAATTAATAAAAATGAATTAGAAGTTCAAATAAAAAATAGTGATATAAATTTAAAAATTTTAAATGATTTTATAGAAAATTTTAAACTTATAAAAGATGATAATAATTTATTAGAAAAAATTGATTTATATAAAAAAGATATAAAAAATATAAATGAGATTAGGAAAAAAGCTTTAGATTTAAAAATTGATACAAAAGATTTGTTAACTTATTATAATAAAAATTGTTCAAATTTAATATCATTTTTCGATGATTTATTGATGTATTCAAATAGTAAAGAATTATCAAAAAGTTCACAAGCTTATGTCTCTTTAATAAATGTAATAGAAAAAGCATATAGTGAAAAAAATATTGTAAAAAATATTTTTGAAAGAAGCTATATCTCAAATAGTGAATATAAAGATTTTATATCTTTAGTTGCTTCTGAAAACTCATATTTAGAAGTATTTACAAAAAATTTATCAAGACAACAAAGTGAATTTTATAAAAAAGAGATAGAAACAAATAGTTTTAAAGAAGTTGATAATTTTAGAAAGATTATAAGTTTAAAAATAGAGAAAGAAACTTTAATATCTTCAATAAAAGAAGGCTTTGGTTATGGAGGTTTAATACATTTTTATAAAGATTATATGATAAATCAAGAAGAAAACTATCTAAATAAAATTCAAAAAAGTCATACAAAAATTTTAAGAGCTATAAAAGATTATAAAAGATTAGAAGTAAATAAGGAAGAGGGTGATTTACTAAATATTATACAATCTGCGATTGATACATATATGTCAAAAGCTTATGATAATAATGAATTAAATGAAACAAAAGAAATAGATTTAAAAACATTAAAAGCAATAGAGACTTTATCAAAAAATATTTATGGTTCAGACAGTTTAAAATGGGAAGAAGCATCTTCTAAAAGATTAGAATCTTTAGAAAAAATAAAAGATAAAATTGTAGAAGATATTATTTATGATATTAATACAAATGTTTCAAATTTGGATAATCAAGTGATTTTATTTGTCTCTTTTTTAATTCTAATTATTATCATTTTGTTTGTTGTAATTACTTTTATGACTAATAAAATCTCAAAATCGATTAATAAATTCCAAGATAATTTAGATGAATTTTTCTCTTATTCAATGAGAGAAAAAGATGAAATTGTTTTAAATGAGATAAAAGGAAAAGATGAGTTTGCTTTAATGACTCAAAATATGAATATTCAAATTGAAAAGATTGAAAAAATCATAGAAAATGATAAAAAAGTTGTTCTTGAAATAACTGATATTATAGAAAAAGTTAATAATGGTTTCTTTGAATATTCAATAAAAACAAAAGCTTCAACAAAAGAATTGGAGTCTTTAGTTGAAATAATAAATAAAATGTTAGATAGAACTAAACTAAAAATTAGTAGTTTAAATCTTTTATTAAATAGTTATAGCAATGGAGATTATAAATTTAGACTTGATGAAGTTCATACAAAAGGAATGTATGGTGATTTCGGAACATTATGCTCTTCAACTATTCTTTTAGGACAATCTTCATCTGAACTTATTGCTATGATTACAAATGCTGGAATTAATTTAGAAAAAAATACAAAAATTTTGACAAATTCTTCAAATGAATTAGCAATCTCATCAACTGAACAAGCAAGTTCTTTAGAACAAAGTTCTGCAGCACTTGAAGAAATAACAGCAAATATAAAAAACAATAATGAAAATATGAATAAAATGTCTCAAATTGCAGATGAATTAAATGAAGCTTCAAGTATTGGAAGTAAAGCTGCAAAAGAGACTTCTTTATCAATGGATGAAATAAATGAAAAAGTAAAAGCTATAAATGAAGCTATAACAGTTATTGATCAAATAGCATTTCAAACAAACATTCTATCTTTAAATGCTGCTGTTGAAGCTGCAACTGCTGGAGAAGCTGGAAAAGGGTTTGCTGTTGTTGCAGCTGAGGTAAGAAACTTAGCAAGCAGAAGTGCAGATGCTGCAAGAGAGATAAAAAACTTAGTTGAAAGTGCAAGTTTAAAATCAAATGAGGGAAAAGTTATAGCTGATGATATGATAAAAGGTTATGAAAATCTTACATCAAAAATTTCTCAAACAAAAGAGATTATAGATAATGTTACACAATTTAGTAAAGAACAAGAAAGAGGTATTATTCAAATAAATGACACCATTTCAAGATTAGATACTGCAACACAAAAAAATGTTACAACAGCATCTAATATAGATATTTTATCAAATGAAGTTTCAAAACTTTCAAGTAGATTGTTAGAAATTACATCTCAATCTAAAATTGATGAGAAATATTATGATATGGTAGAAAATATAACTTTGATAAAAGAGTTTTCTAAATATAAAAATGACCATATAAATTTGAAAAAAAGATATTATAAAATTTTAGATAAATTTGAGAATTGTGAAGTGGTTGATCCTAAAACTTCAAATATGGGAAAATGGATAAGTTTTTGTGAAGTAGAAAATAAAGCATTTATTAAATCAAATGAATGGAAAACTTTAAAACAAAATCATGAGGATGTTTATAAAAAAATCCAACAATATGTAAATGAAAATGCTAAAAAAACACAGAATCAGCTTCTAAGAAAAACAGCCAGTGAAATCGAAGAGGTTACTGTAAAAGTTTTTGATAGTTTAAATGATATTTTGTATGTGGAATCAAAAAATAAAAGATAGAAAATCTATCTTTTATTGAACTATTTGATGAAGTTTTGAACATTGACCTAAATAAGTATCCATTCCACACATATCATTCATAATATCATTAAAACTATGTGCGTGTGCATTGTAAACATAAACAAATATTTCATCACCTTTTTTTAAAAAATTATGTTTTCCAAATTCTGTATATGCCGTAGCTCCTGCCGCAATTAGCATACCTTTTGCTTCTTTTGCATTTTTCATAAATTGAGTCAATTCTTCAAGTGGACCACAATCTTCTTGTGTATTTAGTTTTTCAATCATCCAATCTTTTAGTTGAGTGAAAAAATAACTATATGATTTAACAGCACTTGTTGTTCCATAATCATAAACAATTCCATCTCTTTTAATAAATGAAGAGATATGATATTTACTCAAAATTCCTTTTTCTGTAAAATTATCAATTGCTATAATATCTTGAGAAATACCTTTTGTATTTGTTCCCCAATTTTTTTTAGTGCTTAGTTTATTTCCATCTTGTATTCTTATTGAACAGTCATTAAAAGCACTAAAATATTTTGGAATAATGTCAATTACTTTATCATTTCCATATACAAAATCACATATTAAAGCTACTTCTGCTTCAACTTGTAAATTATCATTTTCTCTTCCATGAGTTAAAATTATTTCATCACAAATTGGATAATTCCCTAAAAAGCTATTATGTCCTTTGATATAAAAAGGGAATATTCCTTTTGGTGCATCTTTTTCTTTAGTCTCAATTACAGAAAATTCATCGGCTTCTCCCGCTTCACCTAAGTGATTTGCAAAGTTACCTGCAACTGCAAAGCCTAAATAGTCTTTTAAATCTTCTAATAAATTCATATTATTTCCTATAATATTTTCTTTGGTTGGAACAATAGCATAAAAATTGTCTTGAAAAAGTCAAAAAAGAAATATAGTTTAGTAGCCTAAGGATTATTTTAGGAAAGTGTTACAAAAGGCAAAGCCTTTTGTAAATTAGATAGTTCTCCATTTAGCTGGACCTGTTGTATGAATAGAATTTCCTTCTGTATCAACAGCAACAGTAACTGGCATATCTTCAACTTCAAATTCATAAATTGCTTCCATACCAAGTTCTTCAAATGCTAAAGTTTTTGCACCTTTGATTGATTGAGAAATTAAGTAAGCTGCTCCACCAGTTGCAATTAAATAAATAGATTTGTATTCTTTAATTAAATCAATTGTTGGTTGTTTTCTTTCAGCTTTACCAATCATACCCATGATACCGATTTCCATCATATCTTTAGTAAATTTATCCATTCTTGTAGATGTTGTTGGTCCTGCAGGTCCTACTACTTCATCTCTAACTGGATCAACTGGTCCTACATAATAGATGAATCTGTCTTTTAAGTCAACACCATTTGGAAGTGGTTTTCCCGCATTTTTGTACTCAACGATTTTTTTATGAGCAGCATCACGTGCAGTTAAAATTTTTCCAGATAATAATAAAGTATCACCTGATTTAAATTGAGATAATTTTTCTTTTGTTAAATCAGCAATGTTAACTCTTTTAATAGTATCCATTGGAAGTTTAATATCTGGCCATAAATCTAATGAAGGTTTTTTGAATACAGCTGGTCCATCACCTTTTAATTTAAAGTGAATATGTCTTGTTGCTGCACAGTTTGGAATCATAGCTACTGGTAATGAAGCAGCATGACAAGGATAATCTAAGATTTTAACATCTAAAACAGTTGTTAATCCTCCTAAACCTTGTGCACCAATTCCAACTTTATTAATATCTTCATAAAGTTTTAATCTTAATTCTTCTAAAGCATTTTGAGGACCTCTTGCTTGAAGTTCATGAATATCAACATGATCCATTAAAGACTCTTTAGCTAAAAGCATTGCTTTTTCTGGATTTCCACCAATCCCGATTCCTAAGATTCCTGGAGGACACCATCCAGCTCCCATTTGTCTAACATTATCCATAACCCAGTCGTAAACTGAATCAGATGGATTTAATACAGTAAATTTAGATTTGTTTTCAGAACCTCCACCTTTAGCTGCAACTGTAATATCTAATTCATCAGAATTATCAACAGTAACATGAATAACTGCTGGAGTATTGTTTTTTGTATTTGTTCTTTTCCCTGCTGGATCTGCAACAACTGAATATCTTAAAGTGTTATCAGGATCTGTATAACCTTTTGCAACACCTTCATTTAATAAATCAACTAATTCTTTTTTAATATCTAAGTTGGCTTTTAATCCAACTCTTACAAAAATATTAACACTTCCTGTATCTTGACAAAGCGGTCTATGACCCATTGCACACATTTTAGAGTTAATTAAAATTTGTCCGATTGCATTTTTAGCTGATTCAGATTGTTCTTTTTCATACGCTTCAACCATTCCTTTTACGAAATCTTCTGGATGGTAAAACGAAATGTATTGACAGGCAGAAGCAACTGAGTCGATAATATCTTGTTCTGTAATTTTTTTGCTCATTTTTTTCCTTTTTGCTTAGAAATTCAATTATTATACCAATGCACTTATGAAAATACTCTTTTTTAATCCATTGAAAAAGCGAATATTTATAAAAAGTGTTTAGTTTTGACATAGTAAAAAATTTATGTAGAAATTGTTTGTTTAAAAAAGAAACAAAAGCCCAAAAGGGCTAATGTTTAAAATATTAAGCGAAGAATCTTTTTTCAGTTTCATCAAATAATTTTGCACCTGAAAATTTAGCTCTTTGAACTAATTCCCAGAAGTATCTATAAGTTGCTCTGTCGTGTAATTCACCATCATATTGAATTGGTCCCCACTCAGCATCTTGTGCTTTAATTAAGATATTTTGTGCAGCTTCTAACTCAGTAAAATCTGGTTTCATAGCATCAACAATAGCTTGAACTTGAGTTGGGTAAATTGACCACATTCTCATGAATCCGAACTCATTTCTTGCTCTTTCAGCATCTTTATAAGTTTGGTATGGATTTTTTAAATCTAAAGTTACATTATGACAAGGAATAACTTTATTTTGAATAGCAGCTTGTGCAACTCTAGCTTTTGCAGCACCAATTAATCTATGATCAAATTGACCAGGGCTTCTCATATTAATAGCTGGAATTGCTCCTTGGTATCCTGAAACAAAGTCCATTAATCCAAAATCTAAAACTTGTAACCAAGGTAATGTAGCAATTTTTTCTACATCTTGTAATGCACCATGAGTTTCAATTAAAACGTGAATTGGAATTTCTCTACTAATTCCAGCTTCACGAGCCACTTTTTGAATATACTCAATTTGAGTTTTTGCATCTTCATAACAAGTTGATTTTGGTAATGTAATATATGCTAATTTCTCACCTGCTCCTGGAACTAAAATATCAATATCTTGTCTCCAATCTGGGTGACCATGGTCATGAATTCTAGTTCCAGCCATTGCATAAGGATTTTCAGCAGAATTAACAACTCTAACGATCATTTGAGCATGTTCAACTTCTTTACCAGTTTCAGCACCATCTTCGCAGTCACAAGTAATATCAAAAACTGGACCTAATTTTTTTTGCATTTCAAAACCTTTTAGGATTAGCTTTTCGCTTCCTGCAAAGTGTTCACAAGTTGGGATAATTGGTAAAGATTTACCATTTTCAAATAAAGCTTCGCTTGGGTGTGTCATATTTTTTCCTTTTTATTAAAATTAAATTTTTATTTTTTTTCTGTAATTTTTTTTGGGATTACAATAGTGTAATCTAAATCTAAAACAACATTTGGTAAATATTTACCATCTTCACCTTTTGGATTAGGAGTCTCTTTAGGAGTTTGATTTTTTAAACCAATAGTTCTAACTCTTAATAATCCAATATCATCTCTATTTACTTCAATTTTTTCTAAAATTTCAGTATAAGCATAAATAGTATCACCTGCATACGTTGGGTTAGCATGAGCTCCACTGTTTATTGCACATACCCATTGAGCATTCTGTAAACCATTAAATGAAATAGCTCTTGCCATTGAAATAATGATTCCTCCATACATTAATCTTTGACCCATAGGAGTTGATTTCATCATATGGTCATTGAAATGTACTTTTGCATTGTTTTGGTATAACTTAGTTGCAAGTGTATGGTCACTATTATCAACTGTAATTCCCTCTGGATGGTCTAATCTTTCACCTGTTTCATAATCTTCAAAGAAATATTTTCCACCAGTTGAATTTGTATCAACAGTTTTTATAGTTGGAATATTGATTTGCGAAATTGGTGTTGTTTTTGCAAAAGTTGGTACTTCATTGATTCCACTTAAAGTTTCTTTGTCTTTTTTGTGAACCATAACCCATCTTTTGAAGTTTAATACTTCATCTCCATTTTGATTTACACCAATAGAATGAACATAAACAACTCCACTTTTACCATTTGAATTCTCTTTTAATCCAATAACTGTTGAAGTCATAGAAACTGTATCTCCAACATATACAGGATTCGGAAAAGACATCTCAGCATATCCTAAATTTGCGATAGCATTTAAAGAAATATCTTGAACAGATTTCCCAAATGTTAAGTGAAACATTAAAATATCATCAAGTGGTCTTTTTTCATAACCCATTTCCTTTGCTACTAAATCAGAAGAGTGTAGTGCAAATCTAGAGCCAGTAAAAGCGATGTATAAAGATACATCTCCTTCACTGATTGTTCTTGGAAGTGGATGAACAATTTTTTGACCAATTGAAAAATCTTCAAAAAAGTTACCCATATTGATTTTAGACAAATTAAACTCCTTATTTACCAAATAAATTTTGACCTAATGATTTGTATGTTTCATACAATGTTATCATTTTTTTAGCCCATTTGATTTTTGAAGAATCAACTAATTTATCATTATGTAAAATTACTTCTTTACCTTCTTTAGCTGCTTCTTCATATTTTAAAATCATTGCTTCATAATCTTCAACTTCAGATTGTTTTGGAGTGAAAATATCATTGATATATTCAATTTGAACTGGATGAATAAGTGATTTACCATCAAATCCTAGATTAAATGCATCTTTTGTTGAATCTTCACAAGCAAACTCATCATGTACGTCAAAGTGTGGTCCATCAATTACAGTTTTTCCATATGCTTTTGATGCAAGTGCAATTTGCGATAAGTAATTAAACATCGCTTTTGAACCTTTTTTAATATCAATTTGAAGTCTATTTGCAAGTTTGTTTGAACCAACAACAACAACTTCAACTTTAGGGCTTGCTGCACAAATTTCATGTATATTTAAAACAGCTAAAGGAGTTTCAATCATAATCATTAAAGATAAATTAGGGTTTACTTCTTCAATTAATCTTACTGCTTCTAAAACATCCTCTTTAGATTGAATTTTTGAAAATAATAACGCATCAAGTTCAATCTCTTTTGCTAATGCTAAATCTTTTGTTGCATCTTCACTTCCAAGATTATTTATTCTTAAAATTCTTTCACTTTCACCAAATTTTGCACCACTTTCTTTATAAACTTCTCTTATTGTTTGTCTAGCTGGTTCTCTTTGTTCTTGTAAAATTGCTTCTAAATCAAAAATTACACTATCTGCTAAAACTGTTTTTGCTTTTTCAACATTGTGTTTGTTGTAAGCTGGAACAAATAACATAGAACGTCTAGCTTTGTATTCAACAACTTTTGTTCCTGTTTCAATTGCATGATATTGTTCATGTAATTGTTTTACAAGTTGTTTTCTTAAAACTTTTCCATTTTTTGTTCTTGGATAATCAAGCATTGCAAAAATCTCTTTTGGAGCTTTATATTTTGCAAGATTTGCTTGAGCAAATGCTAAAATTTCTGCTTGTTTTTCAGCTGATAATTCTTCATGCCCAATAACAGCAATTGCAACTATTGTTTTATCTTTTCCAATATCAAGTCCAAATGCAACACAATCTGCAACTGCATCATGAGTTTTTACAACTCTTTCGATTTCATGTGGAGATACTCTAAATCCAAATGTATTGATAATATCATCTTTTCTACCGATAAACCAGATATATCCATCTTTATCTTTTCTCGCATAATCTCCTGTAAAGAAATATCCATCATGTCTTGATTTTGCAGTCTCTTCTTCTAATTGCCAATATTCTAAGAATAATCCTGGATCATCTTCACCAATACAAATCATACCTTCTTCTTCAACTCCAACTTCTTCTAAAGTTTCAGGGTCTAAAAGTTTTACGATATGTCCTGGTTGAGGGAAACCTGCACTTCCTGGTCTAATTGGATTATATTTAGAGTGAGAAATATAGTAAGAACACTCAGACATTCCAATTGCTTCATAAATATCTTGTTTAAATCTTTCTCTCCATAATCCTAACATTTCATCTGATAAATGCTCACCCGCAGACATACAATATCTTAATGATGGACAATCATCAAGTGTAAAATCTGTTTTTTGAATAATTTGTCTATAAATTGTTGGAACTCCAATAAAAATTGTACATTGGTGTTTTTTAATTAAATTAATCCAAGTTGAAGCATCATTTGCACCTTCATATGCAATAACTGTATGACCATTAAATAATGGATCCATAAGCGCTGATCCTAAAACATAAGTCCAGTTAAATTTACCAGAGTGCATGATTCTGTCATTTTCTTTAAAATCAAACCAATAATCAGTTGCTGGTTTTCTTCCAATTAGTGATCTATGTGAATGTAAAACACCTTTTGGATAACCAGTTGTTCCTGATGTATATACTAAATACGCAGGTTCACCTGATTTTGAATTATAATGATTTGGTGTTGCATCTGTATTTTTGAAAATTTCATTTAATGAATAAACATTAATATCTTTTGGTTTTTTAAGATTTTCAACACTATCAATTCCTGCAACAACTATAGTTTTTAAATTATCTAAATTTTCTAAATATGGAACTAAGTTTTCATACATAGTAGCACTTAATACAATCGCTCTTGCTTGAGAATCTTCAGCAAGATATTTAACTTCACTACCACTTAAAAGTGTTGAAGTTGGAACTGCAATAATTCCAGCTTTCATAGTTCCAAAAAATGAAATAGGGTATGCTAAAGAGTTTTTTAAACAAACTAATACTCTATCTCTTGGCTCTAGTCCAATTCCTGTAAAGAAATTACAAACTTGGTCAGATTTTTTTGCTAACTCTTTATAAGTTATCTCATCAGTTCCTAGTTTATCATCTTCAATAATCATCGCAATATTGTTTTCTTTTGCTGTTCCAATATGTGCTGATGTACAAGCTACCCCAATATTTAAAAATTCTGGTACTTCTATTTTAATTGTATTACTCATAATATAAATCTCCTTACGAAATTACAGTTGACCGTATGGCCAGTTTTCTTTAAATGTATGAATTGGCATTTTGTTTAATACAGATAATGCAAATAATTCATCTTCTTTTGATAAACTTCTTAACGCATAAGCTCTTAAGATGTTTTGTAAAGATTTCCCAAACATTGGTGGATCTAACATTTCACCTTCATATCTAATAGCACCACTTAAAAGTGCATCTGCTTCAATTGCAGCTTTTAAGATAGATACATCTTTTGCAATTTCATTTGGACTTGGAGTAAATGCAACTTTACAAACATTGATATGGTTTGGAGTAATAACTTGTTTACCTGTTAATCCCATTGCATTTTCTCTAATAGCATGAGAATAAACATGTCTTGAAGCCTCATCACCATGTAAATCTAACCATCTTCTAATATCTTTTTTCTCAACACAATTATCAGGTAATGAATGTGGTGTAAGCATAACTTCAACTCCACCAATAACTCCTTTACCTTTAATTCTTGCTTCCATTGTAAGCATATTAAAGAAAGTTTCTAATTCATCAATCCATCCTTTTGGTGTGATTTTATAAGCCATTGCTTTTGAAAAATCGTGAATACCAAATACGATATGTTTAACAGTAGAATGATCCATTAATCTATCAGCAATTTGTAATGACTTTGGATGTTCAACAATTGGTTGAATTGTTAAATTACTTCCAATAGAAATTAACCAAGAAGATAAATCTCTGATTTCAGCACTTCCATAAACTTCTCCTGCTTTTGCTAAAACAATAACGTCGATATATTTATGAATTTGTTTTAACATTTTTAAATCTTCTTCATACTCTTCAGTTCTAAAAGGATTTATTCTTACAGCTATTTGAAAGTTTCTTTCAGGAAATTTTGGTAATTCTTGAATTAATAATTCTCTACTCATAGCTTTTTGTCTACATCCATCTTCTAAGTCAAATAAAACTGTATGAGCTTTTGTTTTATAAGCATGTTTTTGTAATCTTAATTTTGCTTGTTCCATACTTTCATATGTTCCATCTAATGGATTAAATTTTATTGGTGGGTAATAAATTTGAATACCAGGCCAATATCCACCTAAAATTGGTGTTAAATCATCATTTGCTGTTAATTTAGATAAATCTATTGCAGAAGTCATTTTTTATCTACCTTTCATTATTTGATTTTTATACTATTTTGTTTCATGTTTGTAAAAATATTATTATACATAAAACCAACGGGAAAGTTATACACCATTTAAAATGAATTGTTTTTATGTCTTTTGAAATAGTAAATAAATTTAAGTTTAGAATTTAAAAATGGCTTCTAAAGCCTATAATAAGGGAAAGAAAACTTAAACTTATGTATAAAAAATGTCAAATTTTGATAAAAAGCTAGTAAAAATTAAGAGTAAAAAAATCGTAAATTAAAAAAAAATTGGAAAATTTTTCCAATTTTTTTATTTTTTACAGATTTTGTAAAAAATTTAACTCTCCAAAATAGTCAAGTAAAAATGGTTTTGAAACTTCATCAAATGTATCAATATCTTGAAATAAATTTATAAAAAATTCAAAATCAATATTTCTATTTTTTAAAGCTTCAATTGAAAGTAGGGTGTCATTTATAGAACCTAATTTTGAAGGAGTAATCAAAAAAGCCTCACTTTGAAATATATTTATTAAATCTATCATAAATATATTTTCTTTTACTGGAACCATAAGTCCACCAGCTCCTTCAATTATTAACACATCACAAAAAGATTGTAAATACTTTTTTTTATCTTTTAAAAGTTCTATATCAATAATTGTATCTTTTGAAGCTACATAAGGAGCAGCAGGAAGTCTGAATTGATATGGAACAACATCATTTAAAGTAACATTTTTAAAATCATTATTTAACTCTTTTGTTAGTTCAAACATTTTTGAACCATCAAGTGGTTTATCAATTACTCCTGTTTCACAGGGTTTAAAATAACCAACTTTTAAACCAGCATTTGCAAAAAATCTTAAAAATTTTTCACAGGCATAAGTTTTACCTACATCAGTATTTGTAGCACTTATAAATATAGATTTGTTTAAATAATAATTAACATCTTTTTTCATTATTCTCTCTTTTTTGTTATAATAGTTCGTTTTTTTAATAAAAAAGAAATTTTATCAAAATAAAGGTTTGATGTGAGTAATGAAATAGAAATAGAATTAAATGATGATTTAGATTTACAAGAGCCAAAAAAATATAATGTGTATCTTTTAAATGATGATTTTTCTACAATGGATTTTGTAATTGATGTATTAGTAAAAGTATTTAGAAAAAGTGTAGATGAAGCTTCAACAATAATGTTGAATATTCACAATAATGGGAAAGAGTTATGTGGAACTTATACTCATGAAATAGCATCAACAAAAGTTGCACAAGTAAAAACAATGGCTAGAGAAAAAGGCTTTCCTTTAAAAGCTATTATGGAAGAAGAATAAAAAATGATAAGTAAAGAATTAAGAAATATTTTTGCACAAGCTGTAGGTTATGCAAAAAGTAGTAAACATGAATATTTAACAGTTGAACACGTTTTTTTGATGTTAATACATGACCAAACAATAGAAAATCTTTTTATTGATTTAGGTGTAGATACATCAAAACTTTTTGATGAATTAAAAAAATATATTGATGAAAATACACCTAGATTTCCAACTGAACAAAATATAAACGAAGAACCAATGGAAACATTGTCTTTAGCTTCAACTATTGAATATATGGTTTCACATACACAAAGTAGTGGAAAAACAAATGCAAATGTTGAAGATATGTTTGTTGCAATTTTAAAAGATGAAAACTCTTATGCAACATATTTATTGAAAAAATTAGGAATACAAAGAGTTGATATTCTAGAAGAAATTTCACATAAAGATAATGATGATGAAGAAGAGAGTTCAGAAAATAGTACAGATAATGATAATAAAGTTTTAGATAAAAATTCTACTGAACTTGTTGCCTTAGCAAAAAAAGGTGAAATAGACCCAGTTATTGGAAGAGAAAAAGAAGTTTCAAGAGTAATTGAGATTTTAAGTAGAAGAAAGAAAAATAATCCTATTTTAGTTGGAGAACCTGGAGTTGGAAAAACTGCAATTGCAGAAGGATTAGCTTTGCAAATTGCTCAAGAGAAAGTTCCAGAGTTTTTATTAAAATCAAAAGTATTTTCTTTAGATATGGGTTCAATGTTAGCTGGAACTAAATATAGAGGAGATTTTGAGAAAAAATTAAAAACTCTTTTAAAAGAAGTATCTAAAATAAAAAATGCAATTTTATTTATAGATGAAATTCATACAATTGTAGGAGCTGGAAGTGTTGGTGGAAGTGCTATGGATGCTTCAAATATTTTAAAACCAATGCTTGCAAATGGAAAATTAAGATGTATTGGTGCAACAACTTTTAGTGAATTTAGAAATGATTTTGCAAAAGATAAAGCACTTAGTAGAAGATTTGCAAAAGTAGATGTTGATGAACCAAGTATTGAAGATTCTATTTTAATTTTAGAAGGTTTAAAATCAAAATATGAAGAGTATCATGGAGTTAAGTATTCAAAAAGTGCAATTTCAAGTGCAGTTGAACTTAGTAAAAAATATATTACAGATAGATTTTTACCTGATTGTGCTATTGATGTTATTGATGAGGTTGGAGCTTCTAAAAAAATTAGTTTATCAACAAGTTTAAAAACAAAATCTGAAACTAATATAACTATTACTTCAAAAGATGTAGAAACAACAATAGCAAAAATGGCACATATACCTGAAAGAAGTGCTACAAAATCAGATTTAACTCTTTTAAAATCTTTAGAAAAAAATATGCAAAAAAGAGTTTTTGGTCAAGATAAAGCAATAACAACAATTGTTCAATCAATAAAAAGAAATAAAGCAGGTCTTGGACTTGATAAAAAACCAATTGGAAGTTTCTTATTTAGTGGACCAACTGGAGTTGGAAAAACAGAAGTTGCTAAAGAGTTATCAACTCAATTAGGTATTCATTTTGAAAGATTTGATATGAGTGAATATATGGAAGCTCATACTGTTTCAAGACTTATTGGCGCACCAGCTGGTTATGTTGGATTTGAACAAGGTGGCCTTTTAACAGAAGCTATTAGAAAACATCCTCATACGGTTTTATTATTAGATGAGATTGAAAAAGCTCATCCTGATTTGATGTCTATTTTACTTCAAGTTATGGATAATGCTGAACTTACAGATAATAGTGGAAATAAAGCAGATTTTCAAAATGTAGTTTTAATTATGACATCAAATCTAGGTGCAACAGAAGCAAATGTAATGGGATTTGCAAAAAATGAAAAACTAAATGAGAATAAAGCAATAAATAAATTCTTTGCACCAGAGTTTAGAAATAGACTTGATGCAGTTGTGACATTTGATTCATTAAGTATGGATATCGTTGCAAAAGTTGCAGGTAAATTTATAGAAGATTTAGAAAAACAATTAGTTGATAAAAAAATTAAAATTGAAATTAGTGCAAAAGCTAAAAAAGAGTTAGCAACACTAGGTTATGATAAAGCAATGGGCGCAAGACCATTAAATAGAGTTATTTCAGATAAGATAAAAAATCCTTTAACCGATGAGATATTATTTGGAAAACTTAAAAAAGGTGGAATAGTAAAAATTGATTTTGATAAAGAATTTACTTTTTTATATGAAAGTTTGTAACACAATTTTTATACAAAAGTTTAGTTATAATAAAAAAAGTTGTTTTTAACGATTAAAGAAAATTATATTGATAAGGATTTTAAAATGAATAAAATTTTATTAGGTTCAGCTGTAACTGTGCTATTATTAGCAGGATGTGGAGAAGAAAAAAAAAGTACTTCTCAAGAAACTACTACAGCTGAAGTTACTACTAAACAAGAAGCACCAACTAAAGAGGTAGTAAATGAAGCTCTTAAAGATGTAGCACAAACAGTTTCAACAGCAGCAAATGAAGTTTCAAATACAGTTGTAGAAACTACTAATAAAGTTATAGAAAATAGTGCAAATACAGTGAATGAAACTACGACAGAAGCTGTTGAAACTGCAAAAAATATTGTTTCAGCTGGAACAGCAGAGATAAAAGAGACATTAAATAATACTGTAGCAATAACTGATGAAAAAGTTAATGATGTAAAAAATGTAATAACAGATACAAAAAATGAAATTAAAGAATCTGTATCAAATGCAGAAACAGCAATATCTAATGAAGAAGTAGTTCATGATGGTCCAAAAGGAGAATTATTATTTAAAGCATGTGCTTCATGCCATGGTCAAAAAGCTGAAAAAGAAGCTTTAGGTAAATCTCAAATTATTGCTGGCTGGGATAAAGAAAAAATAATAAATGCATTACATGGGTATAAAGATGGAACTTATGGTGGAATTATGAAAAATATTATGAAAGGGCAAGTTGATTCTAAAACTGATGCAGAAATTGATGCATTAGCTACATTTATATCTAATTTATAATCTACAAATTAAAATAAACGTAAATATAAAAGGTTTTTTACCTTTTATATAATACTTCCAAATCACTTTTCATCAATAAATTTACAAAAACCCAAGAAAAAGCGATAAAAAGATAGTAAAAAGAAGTAAAAGTGATAAAAAGAGGATAAATTTAAAAATTTAAGCTACATTTCAGCGTTAAGGTATTGACAAGCTAATAAAAATCTATTATAATTCCCGTCCAATTTGACTGGAACGCTTCAAACGAAAAGTGAGAAGAGATACGCTTCAATCGAGAGGGAATGATCTTTAAAAATAATTATAAACGTTTGTAAAGTAATCTTTATAAACCGAATATGAGACTCTTATAAAAATCTATGTTTATTTAGATTAAAAATAAGAATAAATGTTAAATAAAAATATAAAAACAAGAAATTTGGTAAAACAAATGCTTGTCTATAAAATTTGAGTGATAATTTTGTAATTGAAGAGTTATAAAATTTGTCAGTTTCAAAAGCTCTATAATTTATGGAGAGTTTGATCCTGGCTCAGAGTGAACGCTGGCGGCGTGCTTAACACATGCAAGTCGAACGAGAACGGATTATAGCTTGCTATAATTGTCAGCTAAGTGGCGCACGGGTGAGTAATGTATAGATAACCTGCCCTCTAGAAAGGAATAACAGATGGAAACGTCTGCTAATGCCCTATATGCCTTTAATACATAAGTATGCAAGGGAAACGCTTTAGTGCTAGAGGATGGGTCTGTATGGTATCAGCTTGTTGGTGAGGTAATGGCTCACCAAGGCAATGACGCCTAACTGGTTTGAGAGGATGATCAGTCACACTGGAACTGAGACACGGTCCAGACTCCTACGGGAGGCAGCAGTGGGGAATATTGCACAATGGACGAAAGTCTGATGCAGCAACGCCGCGTGGAGGATGACACATTTCGGTGCGTAAACTCCTTTTATATAGGAAGATAATGACGGTACTATATGAATAAGCACCGGCTAACTCCGTGCCAGCAGCCGCGGTAATACGGAGGGTGCAAGCGTTACTCGGAATCACTGGGCGTAAAGAGCGTGTAGGCGGGTATACAAGTCAGAAGTGAAATCCAATAGCTTAACTATTGAACTGCTTTTGAAACTGTATACCTAGAATGTGGGAGAGGTAGATGGAATTTCTGGTGTAGGGGTAAAATCCGTAGAGATCAGAAGGAATACCGATTGCGAAGGCGATCTACTGGAACATTATTGACGCTGAGACGCGAAAGCGTGGGGAGCAAACAGGATTAGATACCCTGGTAGTCCACGCCCTAAACGATGTACACTAGTTGTTGTGAGGCTCGACCTTGCAGTAATGCAGTTAACACATTAAGTGTACCGCCTGGGGAGTACGGTCGCAAGATTAAAACTCAAAGGAATAGACGGGGACCCGCACAAGCGGTGGAGCATGTGGTTTAATTCGACGATACACGAAGAACCTTACCTGGACTTGACATAGTAAGAACTTTCTAGAGATAGATTGGTGTCTGCTTGCAGAAACTTATATACAGGTGCTGCACGGCTGTCGTCAGCTCGTGTCGTGAGATGTTGGGTTAAGTCCCGCAACGAGCGCAACCCTCGTCATTAGTTGCTAACAGTTCGGCTGAGAACTCTAATGAGACTGCCTACGCAAGTAGGAGGAAGGTGAGGACGACGTCAAGTCATCATGGCCCTTACGTCCAGGGCTACACACGTGCTACAATGGGGTATACAAAGAGCAGCAATACAGTGATGTGGAGCAAATCTCAAAAATATCTCCCAGTTCGGATTGTAGTCTGCAACTCGACTACATGAAGTTGGAATCGCTAGTAATCGTAGATCAGCTATGCTACGGTGAATACGTTCCCGGGTCTTGTACTCACCGCCCGTCACACCATGGGAGTTGAACTCATTCGAAGCGGGGATGCTAAAGTAGCTACCTTCCACAGTGGATTCAGCGACTGGGGTGAAGTCGTAACAAGGTAACCGTAGGAGAACCTGCGGTTGGATCACCTCCTTTCAGAGAATTAAGTTAAGATTCGATTCTTAACTTAAAACTAAAAAGAAAGAGTTTTTATATTCGGTTTATAAAGATTATTTAAATAGGTAGTAAAAGGGGCCTATAGCTCAGCTGGCTAGAGCGCTCGACTGATAATCGTGAGGTCTCAGGTTCAAGTCCTGATAGGCCCACCATTAAATAATCTAGAAAGATTAATTTAGGTTGGGGAATTAGCTCAGCTGGGAGAGCGCCTGCTTTGCACGCAGGAGGTCAGCGGTTCGATCCCGCTATTCTCCACCACCTATTAAGAGTAAATGCGTAATAATTAATTTATAGAGTGATAAAGAAGTTAAATATAAGTTCAAAGGATATTGAATTTATATTTGATTTTCGAATCAAAATGATATTTAAAAATATAATGTTAAAGTCTTTAATTTTTTCGTAAGAATTAGATAACAGAAATGTTAAATAATTTAAAACAAAAAAAATTTCATATCTAAGAAATTAGATAGAACACAACATTATTTTATTGGATATATTTTAAATAATATGTTTAATAAGATAGTAGCCAAAGAATATTATCAAAAAGCGATAGAGTTTAACTCTATTTATTAATAAGCTATTAAGGGCTAATGGTGGATGCCTAGACTGTAAGAGGCGATGAAAGACGTATTAGGCTGCGATAAGCCTCGGGGAGCTGCCAAAGAGCTTTGATCCGGGGATTTCTGAATGGGGCAACCCAGTATATAGAGATATATATTACCCTACGGGGAGCTAACCTGGTGAAGTGAAACATCTCAGTAGCCAGAGGAAGAGAAATCAAACGAGATTCCGTCAGTAGCGGCGAGCGAAAGCGGATTAGGACAAACCCAATGCTTGCATTGGGGGTTGTAGGACCATAATGTGAGACTAAAGAGGATAGATGAAATACTTGGAAAAGTGTAGCATAGAAGGTGAAACTCCTGTAATTTAAATTCTCAATAGCTCTAATGGTATCCTGAGTAGGTCGGAACACGTGATATTTTGACTGAAACTGGGGGGACCACCCTCCAATCCTAAATACTACTTACAGATCGATAGTGAACAAGTACCGTGAGGGAAAGGTGAAAAGTACTCCAGCGAGGAGAGTGAAATAGAACCTGAAACCATTAGCTTACAATCATTCAGAGCCCTATGATTTATCAGGGTGATGGACTGCCTTTTGCATAATGAGCCTGCGAGTTGTGGTATCTGGCAAGGTTAAGTCAAGTACGAAGCCGTAGCGAAAGCGAGTCTTAATAGGGCGAATTAGTCAGATGCTGCAGACCCGAAACGAAGTGATCTATCCATGAGCAGGTTGAAGCTGGTGTAAGAGCCAGTGGAGGACCGAACCGATAGGCGTTGAAAAGTCTCCGGATGACTTGTGGATAGGGGTGAAAGGCCAATCAAACTTCGTGATAGCTGGTTCTCTCCGAAATATATTTAGGTATAGCCTTGTGTTGTAGCATATGGGGGTAGAGCACTGAATGGGCTAGGGCTGCTTACCGCGGTACCAAACCCTATCAAACTATGAATACCATATGTGGAATCACAGGAGTCAGGCGGTGGGTGATAAAATCAATCGTCGAGAGGGGAACAACCCAGACTAACAGCTAAGGTCCCTAAGTTACATCTAAGTGGAAAACGATGTGGAGTTACTGTGACAACCAGGAGGTTGGCTTAGAAGCAGCCATCCTTTAAAGAAAGCGTAACAGCTCACTGGTCTAGTGATTCTGCGCGGAAAATATAACGGGGCTAAGATGTACACCGAAGCTTTAGATTCAATTTTAATTGAGTGGTAGGAGAGCGTTCTATTCAGCGTAGAAGATGTACCGGTAAGGAGCGTTGGAGCGGATAGAAGTGAGCATGCAGGCATGAGTAGCGATAATTGAGGTGAGAATCCTCAACGCCGAAAACCCAAGGTTTCCTACGCGATGCTCGTCATCGTAGGGTTAGTCGGGACCTAAGTCGAGTCCGAAAGGGGTAGACGATGGCAAATTGATTAATATTTCAATACCAACATATAAGCGCGATGTGGGGACGCATAGAGTTAATCGAGGTCACTGATGGAATAGTGGCTCGAAGGACGTAGGCTGTTACTTAGGCAAATCCGGGTAACGTTAGGCCGAGATCTTACAGGCTCTTGACACTCTTCGGAGGAGATGGAGAATCGATGATACTGTCGTGCCAAGAAAAGCCACTAAGTATATTATATGTTGCCCGTACCGTAAACCGACACAGGTGGGTGGGATGAGTATTCTAAGGCGCGTGGAAGAACCCTGGTTAAGGAACTCTGCAAACTAGCACCGTATCTTCGGTATAAGGTGTGCCTACTATTGTATATGGACTTGCTCCAAAAAGCGATAGAGGTTGCAACAAAGAGTCCCTCCCGACTGTTTACCAAAAACACAGCACTTTGCTAACACGTAAGTGGATGTATAAGGTGTGACGCCTGCCCGGTGCTCGAAGGTTAACTGATGATGTCAGCGCAAGCGAAGCATTTGATTGAAGCCCGAGTAAACGGCGGCCGTAACTATAACGGTCCTAAGGTAGCGAAATTCCTTGTCGGTTAAATACCGACCTGCATGAATGGCGTAACGAGATGGGAGCTGTCTCAACCAGGGATCCAGTGAAATTGTAGTGGAGGTGAAAATTCCTCCTACCCGCGGAAAGACGGAAAGACCCCGTGCACCTTTACTACAGCTTGACACTGTAGCTTGGATATTCATGTGCAGGATAGGTGGGAGGCTATGATATATGGACGCAAGTACATATGGAGCCATCCTTGAGATACCACCCTTGAATATTTGAGTTACTAACTGCGTACAATTATCTTGTATCAGGACAATGTCTGGTGGGTAGTTTGACTGGGGCGGTCGCCTCCTAAAAAGTAACGGAGGCTTACAAAGGTTAGTTCATGGCGGATGGAAATCGCCAGTTGAGTATAATGGCATAAACTAGCTTGACTGTGAGACATACAAGTCGAACAGAGACGAAAGTCGGTCATAGTGATCCGGTGGTTCTGTGTGGAAGGGCCATCGCTCAAAGGATAAAAGGTACGCCGGGGATAACAGGCTGATCTCCCCCAAGAGCTCACATCGACGGGGAGGTTTGGCACCTCGATGTCGGCTCATCGCATCCTGGGGCTGAAGTAGGTCCCAAGGGTATGGCTGTTCGCCATTTAAAGCGGTACGCGAGCTGGGTTCAGAACGTCGTGAGACAGTTCGGTCCCTATCTTCCGTGGGCGTAGGAAAGTTGAAGAGATTTGTCCCTAGTACGAGAGGACCGGGATGAACGTACCACTGGTGTACCAATTGTTCTGCCAAGAGCATCGTTGGGTAGCTACGTACGGATGTGATAAGAGCTGAAAGCATCTAAGCTCGAAGCCAACTCTAAGATTAACTTTCCCTGAAGTTCCCAGCAAGACTAGCTGGTTGATAGGCTGGATGTGTAAGCGTTGTAAGGCGTTTAGCTGACCAGTACTAATAGAACGTTTGGCTTATTTTAAACAATTCTTTGGTTTACTATCTTATTAAATATATTTCTTATATTTAATATATATTGTGAAAAGACTTTAACATTATTTTTTCTTAACTCCTTTATGAGTTGAGTGTAAAGAGTATTTACATATTGAATCTTTCTTTATGTTTCTTCTTACTTTTTTCACTCAACTTTGCTGGTGGCTATAGAGAAGTGGAAATACCCAGTCCCATTCCGAACCTGGAAGTCAAGCACTTCATCGCCGATAATACTGCCGGGTCCCCTGGTGGAAACGTAGGCCGCTGCCAGCTCTTGAGTTTTTTATTTACCAAGCTTTTACTAATTTGAACTTCTTTACAGTTCCTCTTAGCAAAAGCTTTTTTTTTTATCCCTCTATCCCTCTCATCCTTTGTTGGTTTTTATCCTTTTATTTGGTTTCTTAATGCTTCCTAGATTCTTTTTTATATCTTTTCCATTCTTCAAAGAATTTTGCATTATTTAGTTTATTATCTTGACTATATTTAGCTGCATAATTCATTAATACTTGTTCTAAAAAAGTACTATAATCAAGCGCAATTACACCTTTTTTTTGACTTTGAGGTATATTTCCCCATCTATTTTGAAACCATTCGTTCCATTGAATATTTCCTGGAGTATACATATCCCATATATTATTATGAATAGATTTAACAGGATAAAAAAATGTAATCATATTATAATCATTTAATTTAAAACTTGAAGTTCCATGACAACTTAGACAAGATGAACTTCTTAGCGATTCTACAGTTGTATCATCAACTTTTACATTATATTTTACTGCAATATCAAAAGGTCCTGATAATCTTAATCCATAACCTAGTGTAACTTTTGCATATTCGGGTGCATTTGGATTAATATAAGTCTCTTTAAGTTCTTCTTTTGGATTTTTTGCTGAATTAACTTTTGGGTCATTTCCCCACATTGCACCAAGTGGAACCATTTTTTCCCAAGCATTTTCACCTTTTGCATTTTTATCATATACAAAAGTAGCAAATACCCATCCTGTTTGTGGAGAAGCGATAGAATCTTTAACAATAATATCAAAAATTGTCACTCTTGTATCTGTAACAACTGTTGGTTTATCATTTATTGTTCCATTTAAATCAAAAGGTTTTCTATATACTTGCCATTTTGCAGCACCTTCTAGTAATGGCCATTCTTCTGGAGTTGCAGAAGCAGAAGCAGCTTTTATTATAATTGCACCTTCTTCAAATTGTGCTTCATTATTTTGTATTAGGGGAATACACTCATTTTTACTTTTATTACAATTTTTGAATACTTTATAAAGAGTATAAGCTGCAGTTTCATCATAATAAATTGCTGCATAATTTCTTACTGGAACAGTTAATCCATAATCTTTATAAACAGATGCTGGTTGAATTTGTCCTGTATAAGTTCCATAAATTGATTCTCTCCCTTCCCATCCAGTTAAAGATACATCTTCTCCTGCCCAAAGCATACTATACCAACCTTCTTGAGAACTGTTATTCCATGTATTTTGATCAAGTATAAATGTTTTCATTGATGGTTCAACATATTTTTTTAAAGCCATTATATAATCATAAGCATTTTCTTTAGTAAGTGGTTTGTTATTTAAAACTTTACTCCATGGAGTATTTTCAGGTTTTTTATACTCTTTTGGATAATTGTAATTAAATTTAAACAAACTTCCTGAATATTCACTTTTTGTTGGAATTTCTCCATTATTTATCGCAAATGGATCTATATCTTGATTTTGTGCAAAAAGCGCAACTGATGAACTTAAAACAACTACTGCTAAATAATTCTTAATCATATTTTCTCTCCTTATAAAATTTGATTTCTCCCATTTTCTTTTGCTTTATAAAGGTTATTATCTGCATATCTTATTAAATTTTTAGGTGTTATTTCTTCTATATCATTAGTTGTTGCTAATCCCATACTAATAGTTATTTTTTTACTATCAATTTGTGATTTTTCATGAATAATATTTAGTTTATAAATAGCTTCATGTATATTATTTGCAATTTTTAAGGCAGCTTCTCTTTTTGTATTTGGCATAATTATTCCAAACTCTTCTCCTCCATATCTTGCAACAATATCAGTTGATCTTTTTAAATTTGATTGAATACACTGTGCAACTTCTTTTAAACATTCATCACCTTGAAGATGTCCATAATAATCATTGTAAAGTTTAAAATAATCAATATCACATATGATAAGAGATAAACACTCTTTTGATCTATTTATTTTTGCACACTCTTGTTCTAAAATAATATCAAATACTCTTCTATTTTTTATATTAGTTAATGAATCTGTTGTAGCTAATAAATCAAGTTGTTCAACAACTTCTTGAAGTTTTTTCTCTGCTTTTTTTCTTTTTTCATTCTCTTTTATAATACTTGTATTAAGTTCAATAATTTTATTATTTTGTTCTTGAAGTTGGATATTTTGTTTTTCTAACTCTTCATTTTTTTTATCTAAATCTTTTGTACGTTTTTGTACTTTTTTTTCTAAATTATTATAAATAATTGCATTTTCAATTGAAATTGCAATTTGTCCACTTAAATGTTTTAATAAATTTATTTTATTTTTGGAAAATATTCCTGAAATAGAGTTATTTTCTAAATATATAATTCCTTTAATTGAATTATGAAGAATTAAAGGTAAACATAAAATAGATTTTACACCTCTATTTATTGTTTCTTCTTCTTGTAAAAAATTTGCATCATTTTTTATGTCATCTATAATCAAAGGTTTTTTAGTTCTTATCACGTAATTAACAACATTTTTAGCAATATTTTTATAATTTGCAAGTTCAATATTTTGCATAACTTCAACTCTATTTGATTTATAAGAAGCTGTTGCTTCTACAAAATATTTATTTTCATCTTTTAATAGAACAATTACGTATTGAGCTCCTGCATTTTCTAAAATAATATTTAATAAAGTGTTTAAAAGATTAGGTAATTTTTGTTCTTTTATTATAGCTTCTGATGAATTTATGAGTGTATTTAAATCAAATGAATTTTCAAAAATATGCTTATTTTCTTCTTTAGAATGTTTGTTTATATCCATTCCCCAATTTATTAATGATTCATACATCTCTTTTTTTAAAAGTTCTGATATTTTTAATTGATTTGAACTTTTATAAATCTCTATTAGAATTTTATTTGCTATAGCTTTTAAATGTATTTGAGAATAAATTTCAGCTGATTCAATTGCTTTTCCTAAATATTCAGACGCTTCAGTGAATTTATTTTTGAGTTTATATAACTCTGCTTTTAAAATATTTTTTCTAACAATAAAATTTTCAGGACAATCTACACTATAATTTTCAAAAAGAGTAATATTTTTATGTAAAATTTTTAAATATCTTTTTTTATTTAAACTATTTGCACTTTTATATAGTTGGGCTAAAATAAGTGATTCATAAAAATAGTGCTCACTTCCATGAATTGTACCTTTTGAATCATTTAAAAAGTTTTTACTTTGTAAATATATAGAATAAGCTTCTTTATAATCTTCATGAAAATATAGAACTATCATCTTATTTATATAGTAATAATGGGCAAAATGTAAAGAATTATATTTTTCTAAACTTTTTACAAAAAGGTTCTCTTTAAAATTATTATCATTAAAACTTTTTTCTGTCGTTGTTTTACCTTGAAGATTTTTTATTGCTTGTTTTACACTAAGTATTGCACCTATTTGTTCTTTTGCATTAATTCTTTCTAAGTTTTTCTCAAATATATCTATTTGAGAAAGAATAGTTTGAAAGTTTACTCCTCTTAAAAACATACTTTCAATTATTCCAGCTGCTGCACAACCACTATGAAATAAATCTCCAATCATTAATCCATTATTGTATGATTCAAACCATTTTTGTTCAGTTACTTCTGTTGGTAATATCCACGATAAACCAAAATATCCACAAACAAAATTTACTTCTGGAAATAAAATTTTATTGTTATATTTTTCTATCATTTTCATTGAAAGTAATGCGTATTTATATCCCAATTTATGATTATTTAAAATTGCACCTTGGAAAATAACTCCAAATACCATAAAACCAATTACTGCATCTTTTGTATCACCATGCTCTAAACATAATTTTACTAACTCCATTGATGTTAAAACGCAAAGTTTCGGGTCAATTTGGTAGGCATTTTTTAAAACTGCTGATAGAAGTTTTATTGATATAATTATTTGCTCATTTTTTGCTGTTGGTAGATTTAGTAATTCTTCAGGGTTTTTATTTCTTAATTTATATTTTAAATATAATAAATTTTTTGCAAAAATAAAATTATTGAATTTTTTAGGAATTTTTACATTAAACAATTCTAATGCTTTTACTCCTATGTTATAAGCTTCATTGAAATCTGAGAAATCAGCATATAATTTTATAATCAATTCATGAATATATGCTTTTTCTAAATTTAAATTACTATTTTCTATAGCCTTTTTATAATATATTAAAGCATTTTCTTTATTTAAAATTAGATGTTCGCAAATTGCATAATTCTTTAATATCTCAACATAGTTTTCTTTATTCTCGAGATTTTGAAATAAAGAAAAAGCATTTTTCATATAATGAAAAGACATAGAAAAATCGCCATTTTTTCTAGCAAGTAATGAAGCTTCATAGTTTAAATTTGCTAAAAACTCTTTTTCTTCTTTACTTCTAAAAAGATTTTTTGCTTTATTATAATGATTTACATAAGTTAGAGAATCTTTATTTTCTATATGTAAATTTAATTTTAAAATAGATTCAGCAATATTTTTATGATATTTTTCTAGTTCTTCTTCTTTAATAGAAGAATAAATAACTTGTTGTATTCTATCGTGAGAAAAATGATATATTTGATTTGCACTTTTTATATTATCTTTTACAATCCATTCTTCAGTAATAATATTTTTTAATAAATTTTTAAAATTTTTTGGATTATTTAAAACATCTCTTAATAGATTTTCTTCAAATTTATTACCAATACAAGATGCAATTTTTAAAAGTTGGTTTTCATCAACAGATAGTTGATTTACTCTATTTTCTAAAAGTTCAAGAATATTTTGTGTTGCAGAAATATTTGATAACTTCTCAAAATCACATATCCACCTAAAAGTTTCATAATCAAAATATAAAATATTTTCATTTAGTAGTTGTTTTATAAATTGAACAACAAAAAACGAATTTCCAGATGTTTTATTGAAAATAATTTCTGCAATTTCTTTATTGTTTTCGATCTTTATATTACTGTTAATTAGATTTTGAATATCTATTACTTTTAATGGTTCCAAACTTATGAAATAGTTTTTTATATCACTATTTCTGAATTTTTCGAGTAATTTTGATAAATTGGAATCTTCATCTACCTCATTATTTCTATAAGTTAGTAGTATAGTAATATTATTGAGTTTATATAATGCATCATCTAGCCAATTGATAGTTACATTATCGCTCCATTGCATATCATCTAAAAATATTATTAAAGGTTCTTCTTTTGTTGCAAAAAGTTGTAAATATTTAAATAAATAGTTATCAAATCTTATTTTTGCATCATTTGGGCTTAATTCTTCTAAATCAAATTTTTTACCTAAAATTATCTCTAATTCAGGGATCATTTCATAAAGAACTTTTGCTTCATCTCCTAAAACTGAATCAATTTTCTCTTTCCAAATTTTGAGTTTTTCTTCATCTTTTGTTAGAAGTTGTTTTGTTAATTCTCTCAACTTATAATATAAAATTTTATAAGGTGTATTTTGTTTATAATTATCAAGTTTTACTTCTAAAATTTGACTTTTATTTGAAAGTTCTAAGATTTTTTTTACAAAAGTTGTTTTCCCAACTCCTGAATGCCCTGCTATTATAAAAAGTGTATTTTCATCTTGTGAATTAAATAAATTTGTAAAATAATTTAAGTCTTTTTCTCTTCCAAATAGAGTTTTATTTTTGTGTAATAAAAAATCCTTTTTAAATTGGTCTATTTCAAATAATTCAATATTTTGATTTTCTTTAAGTAAATTTTGAATGTTCTTTAAATCAATCAATAGTGATAAAATACTACTATATCTTTCCAAAGGATTTTTAACTATCATTTTATCTATAATATTTGAAAGAATTTTTGGAATAGAAGAATCAATTTCATAAAGAGAAAGAAAATCTTTTGTAACAATACTATGAGATAAAGAAGTTAAATCTTCTAAATCATATGGAATTGAACCCGAAAGCATTTCATAAAAAATAATTCCTAAAGAATAAATATCTGTTGCTTCTGAAATCTTTGCATTAATTCTATTTGTTTGTTCAGGTGCTTTATAAACATCTGTAAAATCAAACTGAAATGTATTTAAATCAATTTCATTTTTAAATTTTGAATAACAAAGATTTAAAAGTTTTATTTCATTTTTTTTATTTATTAAAAAAGAGTGCGATGAAAGATTTGTGTGAATAATATTTTGTTTATGTAAATATAAAATTGTCTCAGAAATTTTTATAGCTAAATCAATAAAAGAGTTTAATTTAAATTTTTTATCTTCGATAATTTTTTTGAGAGTTTCTCCTTCAAAATATTCAAATATTAAAAAATATTTATTATTGAATCGTTCAAGTTTTTTTGCTTTTAATATTCTTTCATAATCACATAGAGATAATTTTTTCAATTCATTTTGTAATTTTTTTAAAATTTCTTCATTTGTATAAAATTCTTTTGAAGTTTTTATAATGATATTTTGCTCAGTTTTAAGTTCTTGTGCAAAAAACAATTCAAAAGAGTAATCTATATCTATTTTTCTTAAAAGTTTATAGTTTTCAATTATCAATAATTTACCTTATTTAGAATAATTTTGATTATATAATAATTTTTTTTATCCTTTATAAAGTTTAAGTATAAAAAATAAATTATTCAGCTAATTCTTTAGCATATTCTTGAATATTTAATCTATGACACATTTTTATTCCATATAAATAAATTATCCAAGAGATATAAATCCAAAAAAATGTAAATAATAATGTTGCTAATGAACCATAAATAGTTGTATATGTTTTGTTATAAATTACATAGTAAATAAATAAGTTTTTTGTAATAGATAATATTACGAATGTTACGAATGAAGAGATAAGTGCTGCTTTATTGTGAATTTTACGATTAACACTTAGTTTAAATAAGCTAAAAAATATTAGCCAAGTAAAAATATATGATAATAATTCTTCTAAAATTGTATTATCAGATAAAGACATCAAAATATTTGTAGCTGTAAAAAACAGAGCTAAAACTATAAGATATAAAGTGTAAAAAATAAAAGAAAATTGTATAGATTTTCTTTTAGCTCTATGAATTTTATTAACTATATATTCATAATCTTTAAAAAACATAACAAATACAAAAGTCATGTAAACAAGCCCCAATAATCCTAATTGATTTGAATTTGAAATGTATCTTTTTAAAGTTTCTACTATTTCACTTGAATGAGTTGGATTAATAAGATTAAATATATAATTTGTAAATATGTCTATATAATTATCAAATTCAGAAAAATTTGAGATAATTGCAATAATAAGTGCAATTATAGGTAAAATAGAGAAGATTGTAAAAAAGCTTAAAGATGCAGCATAGTAAGTTGTATCATCATTAAAAAATGAATCTAAACTTTCTATGAATCTTTTTAAAAAGCTTTTTTTTTCTTCTATATTATTCATTTATCATTAAAGTCCCATTTTGAATGGATTTAAAATGTTATTTGGGTCAAATGCATTTTTGATGCTTCTAAATAGATTCATTTCAGCTTCTGTAAAAGCTATATGCATAAATGGAGCTTTTGAAGTTCCAATTCCATGTTCACCACTTAAAGTTCCACCTAAATCAACAACGTATTGGAAAATCTCTTCAATTGCTTTGTGTCCATCTTCCATCTCTTTTTCATTTGTTTTATCTTTAACCATAACATTTACGTGAATATTTCCATCACCTGCATGACCAAAACAAGGAACATTAAATCCATATTTTTCACCAATTTTATAGATTCCTTCAAGTGCTACAGGTAATTTACTTCTAGGAACAGAAATATCTTCATTTAATTTTTTAGTTCCATAAATCATAGTTGCTGGACTTGCATTACGTCTAGCAAACCAAAGTTTTTTACCTTCTTCTTCATCACGTGCTATGATAAAATCAATAGAACCATTTGCTGCAAATGATTCTTTTAAAGTTTGAAGTTGTGATTCAATTTCAGCTTCACTACTTGCATCAACATCACCAACTAAAATTCCACCTGCATGTTCAGGAAGTGAAATTTGTGGGAATTTTTGTCTTAAAGCTTTAATTACAAGTGCATCTAAAAATTCCATAGCAACTGGATTTGCACCAGCAGCAAGTGATTTAAATACTGCTGTCATAGCACTATCAACGCTAGGAAAAACTCCCATATATGTTTTTTTGTATTTTGGTTTTGGAATTAGTTTTAAAGTAATTTCAGTAATAACCGCTAATGTTCCTTCGCTTGCTATTAAAATTCCAGCTGTGTTATATCCTGCAACATCTTTAATAGTTTTTTTACCAGCAACTATAATATCTCCATTTGGAAGAACTGCTCTTAATGCCATTACATAATCTTTTGTAATTCCATATTTTGCAGCTCTCATTCCACCTGCGTTTTCACTTACATTTCCACCAAGTGTTGAATACTCTTCACTTGCTGGATCTGGTGGATAAAATAATCCTACTTCTTCCACAGCTTTTTGAAATTGCATATTTATAAGTCCTGGTTGAACAACTCCAACCATATTTTCCATATCAATTTCAAGAAGTTTATTCATGTGTCGCTCAAGACTTAGAATAATTCCACCATTTGCAGGAAGTGCCCCACCAGTAAATCCAGAACCTGCACCTCTTGGAACGATGATAATTTTGTGTTCATTACAATATTTTAAAATATCACTTACATCTTGCTCATGTCTTGGAAAAACTACAGCATCTGGTTCAAATCTTGTTCTTGTTGCATCATAACAAAAAGCGATTAAATGAGCTTTATCACTTTTTATGTTTTCTTCACCTACAATAGAAGTTAAGTAATCTAAATGTTTTTTATCAATCATTATTTTAATCCTAAAACTTTTTCATAATATTCATCATAAGTTAAACTTTCATTACTTGAAAAGAATGAGAAATCAAAAATTGAACCTTCAATCTCTTCAACTCTTGTATAAAATGGCATTTGTTTTTCACCATTTTCATAAGCAAATGCATACGTTGCTAAAATTGTAAATGTTTTTGTATCTACTATAAATACTTTATTATCTAAAACAAAGAAAATTGTTCCTAAATTTTGAGATATTGCAAAATTTTGAATATCTTCTTTTGTTGGGAAAGGTTTGTTTTCAACTTTTAATTTTGCTGCAAAAATATCTGAATGTATGAAGTTATTTGACTTAAAATTACTTCTTACTGCTTGAAAAGAGTCAAGTGATGGCGCAATTAAAAGTGAAGAGTTATACATATAATTTAAAACTAAAACATCATTTATAGAAACTTGTCTATTTGAAGTAGGAAGAGCTTCTTGAAGTAAGTCATCAAATGGGAAAAATTCAACTACTGAAGAGTTTGCATTTGAGCTTATTACTTTAGCATTTGAAATAATTTGTCTTTTGTCATTATCATAAATATGAACAACAATTCCTGTTTGCCCAACTATCAAATTTCCTATATTAATGGTACTTTTATTATCTTGTAAATTTGTTATTTTCGAACCAATTGGTTTAATAGAAAAATCAGCTGTAACATTTGTTTGTAAAGTTGCATTAGAAGTTGTGCTTACAGGTTTTGCACTAGAGTGATTTTCTTTATAAAAATAGTATGAATAATTAAATTTATTTTGAGAAGATGTTATTTTTATATCTAAAACATCCCACCCATTGCTTTTCATATCATTTACTGTTAGCTTTCCTTTACAAATATCACCTTCTAAAGCAGTATCTTCAATTGTTGAAGGCTTATCTACACCATTTTTAAAACAAATTGTCTCTTCTGCCATTAGATTGCAAGATATTAAAGAAACTGCACCTAATAATAAAACTTTATTAAATATCTTTCCCATTTTTATTCCTATTAATTTGATTGTAATTCTTGAAGTTTTTCTTTTACTTCATCTACATGTAAAATCTCTATTTTTTCACCTTTTACACTCTTTTTCTTTCTAACACTTACTTTATCCCAAATTGCAGCAATTTTTCCTTCAGGATTAATAATAAATGTACTTCTTACTACACCCATAAACTCTTTACCCATAAATTGTTTTAATTGCCAAACTCCATAATCTTCACACATTTTTTTATTTGTATCAGATAAAAGAGTAATAGTTAAATCATATTTATCAATAAATTTTCTATGTTTTTGCGTATCATCGGCACTAACACCTAAAATTACTGCATCTAAATCATCGAAAAATGAGTGTTTATCAGTAAAATCACAAGCTTCAGTTGTACAACCTGGAGTTAAATCTTTTGGATAAAAGTATAAAACTATCCATTTTCCTGCTAAATCTCTTGAGCAGATTTCTACATCGTCTTGATTTGGTGCACAAAAACTAGGTGCTATATCTCCAACTTTTAACATCTTAATCCTTTAATTTTTTATTGCTATAAATGTTGCAAAATTTACCCATTTGAAAATAGTTTCACAATGGCTAAATCCAGCATCTAAAATCATCTTTTTATTTTCTTCTTCTGTATATGGAATCAATACATTTTCTAAAGCTTCTCTTTTTTGAGATATTTCAAATTCACTATATCCTTGAGTTTTTTTAAACTCATAATATTCATCAATAGATTGTTTATTTAAAGTTGAATTTGAAGAGATAACTTTTTCACTAAAGATAAAAATACCTTTTTCTTCTAATGAATCATATATTTTTTTTACTAATTTTTCTCTTTGTAGAGGTCTTATGAATTGTAAAGTGTAGTTTGAAAGAATAAGTTTTGCATTTTCATAATTTACATCATGTAAATCAGCATTTATAAGTTCTATTTCAACACCAAAAGCTTTTGCTTTTTTTGCTGCTCTATTTAACATCGCACTAGAGTTATCAATTCCAATAAGTTTTAGTTCATGTTTACAGTGTTTACTTAACTCAATTAAAGTTGAGGCAGTTGAACATCCTAAATCATAAACTTTATCATTTTCATTTAAAAAATTACAAGCAAAGTTAATAGATAATCTTTGCATTTCTTTATAAAAAGGAACTGATCTGTTTAACATATCGTCAAAAACTGATGCTACTTCTTCATCAAATTCGAACTGTTTTGTAATTGATTTATTAAATACTTTATCTATCATCTTAATATTTTATCTAAATGCATATTAATAAATATTGATAAAATATTTTTTAGTAGTTTCTATATCTTCTAATATCTGATTTTTTAACTTTTCAAAACTATCGAATTTTAAGTTTTCTCTTAATTTTTTGATAAATTTTATTTGAGTTGTATAGTTATTATTTTTTATATCTTCATTTAGAATATGTGTTTCAACTGCAAAACTTCCATCTGTACTAACTCTATGCCCCAAAAAAGTAATCGAGTTGTACTCTTTTTCTTCTAAAATAGTTTTTGTGATATAAACTCCTTCTTTTGGAAGTAAAAATTCATTCACTTTTAGATTTATTGTTGGAACAAAACTTTTTGAGCCTAAACCTTGCCCTTTTATCTGGTGTCCATAAATTTTGTATTCTTTGCCTAAAAGTTTATTTGCAACTTCGATTTCACCATCTTTTAGATACTCTCTAATAACTCTTGAATGCACAGCAATATCATCTAGTTTTATTTCATCTATAATTTTTACATCACCGTGAAAAAGTTCTTTTAAATCTTTAGTACAATATTTTCTATTTTTACCAAAACAAAAATCATAACCTACAACTATTTTTTTCAAATTTGGAAATTCTTCATTTAATAACTTTATAAATTGATCACCTTCAAGATGTTTTATATTATCAAGTACATAATAATAAATAGGATAATTACTATATTCTTGTCTATATCTTTTGGGAGTTAGATTTGCAAAACCTGATTCTATAGATACAATAGCACCATTTTCATCAAGATTTTTGAAAAGTTCTTGATGGGCAATATGCATACCATCAAATCCACCAATAGCTATTGAAGTAATTGTTTTTTTATTTACTAAAGTAGAAGAGTTCTTCTGCATTTCCATCTTTCCCTTGTAATTTACTATAATTTGAATAGATTAATTTCCAATTTAATTGTATAGTTTTTGCTAAAAAATTTTCTCTTGCAATATTTATTGCATTAAGGTCTTTTACTACACCTTTTTTATCTCTTTTTACATTTGTTCCGACTTCAAATTGGGGTTTAAAAAGTATGATAATATCTTTAAAAGCGAGTCTATTTATATCTTCAATAATATTTAAAATAGAGATAAATGAAACATCGCAAGTTACAACTTCAAATAAATCAGAACTTGTAAAATCTCTTATATCTGTGTTTTCAAAAAAAGATATTTTTGGATTATGTTTTATTCTTTCATGAAGTTGATTACTTCCAACATCAACACAAGTTACTTTTTTCACTTCATTTTCAAGTAAAATTTGTGTAAAACCACCTGTGCTACTTCCTATATCTAAACAATTTTTATCTTTTAAATGAAATTTTTTTAATTCTTCTAAAAAATATTTTAGTTTATAAGCAGCTCTTGAAACATAAAAATCTTCTTCTAAAAGTTCTATTTTGTGAAATTCTTCAACATTAAAAGATGGTTTTGTTATAATTTGCCCATCACATTTAACTTTGTTTGATTTTATTAATTCACTTGCTTTGTTTCGGCTTTGTATATTGAAATTTGTAGTTAAGTATAAATCTAATCTCATGGGAGAAATTATAGTTGAAGTTTGTTCAAAAAGAGTTTAGTTGTTCAATCGAAGAAAAAAAATCGAAATTTATGGCTTTTTTAATGCCTTATGAAATATTTGATGAGGTGATGATAAGATTAAGAAAAGAACATTCAAAAGCGGTACATTTTGTTTATGCTTATAGATATTTAAATGAGTTTGAACAAATAGTAGAAAATAGTAGTGATGATGGAGAACCAAAAGGAACAAGTGGAAAACCATCACTTGCTGTTTTAAGTGGAGCTGAAATCATAAATAGTGCAGTGATAATTGTGCGATATTTTGGTGGTGTAAAACTTGGAACTGGTGGATTAGTACGAGCTTATGGTGATAGTGTAAATGAGGCTATAAAAATAGCGACTTTTAAAGAGTATAAAAAATTAATCTTTAAAACTTTAGAGTGTGAATATAGTGAACTCTCACAACTTGAATATCTTTTAAATCAAGAAGATATAAATATAAAATCAAAAGATTTCTCAACAAATGTAAGTTTACAAATTGAACTTACAAATGAACAATTTGAACAGCTTTTACCTTTACTTTCTAGAAATATTAAAATATTTTAATTTCTAGAGTTTTTTTAACTCTAGAAATCAAGAAAATCATATTCCTCTTAAAAATGTTAATAGATTTTCTTTATCTGTTGAATCTAAATCAACAAATTTTTCTTTAATTTTTTGTGCTTCTCCACTATGTTCTAAAATAGCTTCTTGAATAGTTGAAGCTCTTCCATCATGTAAAAATCTTGCACCTTCTTTTTGTTCAACAATTCCTATCCCCCACAAAGGTGGTGTTCTCCATTCACTTGCATTTGCATCTTTTTCTTTTACCCCATCACTTAAATTTTCACCCATATCATGAAGTAGTAAATCAGTATAAGGATAAATTTTTTGATTACTTAAACTTTTGAATTTTGTACTTTCTCCTGTAATCATTGTTGGTCTATGACAAGAAGCACAACCAATTGAATTGAATAGTATTGCACCTTTATCAAAATTTTCTTGATTTTCAATTCTTCTTTGTGGCACTCCTACTGTTGTCATAAAATTTACAATAGCTTGTAAAGAATCTTCACTAACTTCAGGGTATCCTCCATTTGGCTCAGAAGAACATATTTCTTGATTTGAAGTACAATTTTCTTCACTATTAACTGAAGAAGTTAATCCCATATCTTGGTGAAAAGCACCAGCATTTTGAGTTCTTAAAGTAGAATTTATTGCTTTCCATCCAAATCTTCCTAATCTTGTCTCATTTTCTTCAAAAACCCAATGAGCTCTACCTGAAATTCCATCATTATTTTCATCATTTTCATCTTCATACTCTAAAATTGTTTCTTGAGGAACTAAATCTAAAAGCCCCATTCCTAATAAATGTGGAGCTATTCTAGGTCCAAGATTAAATCCATCAGTTTTTACATTTGGAATTGAAGAAAATTCAATTTTTCCTGTTGTTTCATTTTTTGTTAAACTAATACTTGCTTCTGCTTCTCCTACAGTTGAATGAGTTTGGAATTGTCCTCCATAAATAGGATGAGTATTCCCATTTTTATCTCCAACTCTAAATAAGAATGAATCATCTAATCCCCCATTAGTATTAAAAGGAGCTACTCTGCCATCAGATACATGACAAGCTGTACATGCATCAGCATTAAACATTGGTCCTAGTCCATCTAATGTACTTCTCGTCCCTGGCGCTGCTTGCCATTGAGCTATAAATAGTTCTCTTCCTTGAGAAACAGAACCAATTTCATTAGCTTCAATATTTATAATAGTTTTCATAAAAGGTTCTAATTTATCATAATCTACAGTAGCACTTCCAGCAGGAGTACTCCAAATACCATAATTTACTAGGCTATTTTCCAAATGTTCCATAACACTATTTTCAGGTTTAGGAGAGAAAGCATTGTTGATAAGAATAGTGTCAATATCAATATTTTCAATGTTATCAGAAATAGACTCAAATTTTTTAAAGGTTTCTTCAGTAATGAGGATTTTGTCAGTTTCATCAGAATCAATAGATTGTAATAGTTTAGCAATTTTTATTACTTTTTCATCAGAAGTATTGTTTCTGTCAACACCAACTAAATCTTGAATAAATACTTTATTGTCAGAAGGGAGTTGTTCAATTTCACCAATTTTAATATTTCCAATATAAAATGAAATAGGACTTCCCGCAATGTATTGAAAATTACCATTGATGTCAGTGAAAGCAGTAATAGAACCATTTATGTATTTAATACCAGAAACAATGTCGTCAATAAAAGTACCATTTTCATCAACGTCTAAAATGTTAATAGTAACTTCTTGGCTAGAACTATTGTTAGAAGAATCAGAAGCAATAGCAGTAAATGAATAACTGTTTTTAGCTTCAAAATCAGGAGCTACTTTGAAAGTAATAACACCAGATGAACTATCAATATCAAAAAAAGAGCTGTCAGTACCACTTAAAGAGTAAGTAATAGAAGAAGAATCAGTTGCAACTAAAGTAATAGCAGATGTTTGATTTTCATTTACACTAACACTATTTGAAGATGTAAAAGTTGGTGCAGAAGTATCTGAAGATGATGAACTCCCTCCTCCACATCCAACTAGGGCAAAAGTGCAAAGACTTAAGCCCATTAAACGAATATTTTTTTTCATATTAATCACTCTGGAAATACTGGGATTATTGGATTGTTATACATCCATGTATCAGCAGTAGTTTCTCCTCCTCCTAAAGATCCTTCAAAACTCCATCCCCAAGTAAATATAGTTCCATCTTTTTGAATAGCAACTTGATGTAAAATACCAACAGCAATATCTCTCACAGAAGTTAAAAGAGGAAGTTTATCTTCTGGTTCATCTAAATTTGCATAAGTTGTTTTTCCTGAAGAGTCAGTTGTCCCAAACATTCCCCATGGATATACTTTATTATCACTTCTTAAAATATAACTAATATTACCATTTGCAAAAACTTCTGTTGCAGGGTTTGTTTGAGTTGATGGGATAATTGTAGGAGATGTTACTGGACTTGCCCAAGCATTTGCATTTCCTTTATAATTAATTCCATTAAATCCAACTTGACTACTTGCATTTAATCCCCAAGCATAAACTACTCCTGACTTATCTAAAGCTACAACGTGATCTCTTCCTGCATCTATAGATACAATTTCAACTTCTTGAGAAAATGGAACTAAAATAGGTGTAGTTTGTGCAGTTGAACTAGCGCTTCCCTGTCCTAAATTTGAATAAGAATTACTTCCCCAAGCCCATACTCTTCCTAAATTATCAATAGCATAAGAAGAATTTGAAGAACCAGCAACTTGTACTACTTTTACATTATCACTTTCATTAAATAAAACTTTTACAGGAGTTGACTGATTAGTTGTAGTTCCATCTCCTAATTGTCCTTTATCATTTTTACCAAAAGTCCAAACCGTTCCATCATTTTTTAGAGCAATAGTATGATTATATCCTGTTGCAACAGATATGATATTTGTTAAATTATCAACTTTTTCAATAGTTTTTCTGCAATCTTCAGTTCCGCTACAACTATCTTTTTCTAAATTACCTCTTCCTAATTGACCTGATTTATCTTCTCCCCAAGTCCATAAATTAGCATTTTCATCAATTGCTGTTGAAAAGTTTTGGTTAAATGAAAGTGATACAAATTTTACATCATTTACTGCTATATATTTTGGACTAATTGGATGTGGATATTCTGTAGTTGATGTTGATAAAGTTGAAGTATAACCTATACCTGTTTGAGCATAATTATTTCTTCCCCAAGTATAAAGTTTTCCTCCTTTTATTGCTCCTGAATGAGCATTTGCACCAGCTGTTGTATGTCCTAAATAAACACTTCCTCTAACTTCAGCTTTATTCCCATTTTTATCTGTTGCAATAATTTTATAGATATTTTCTCCTGCTTTTAGACTTAAAGAAGCAGTATACTCTCCATTTGTAACTTCTATAGGTGTAATAGTTCCATTTATTTCTAAATTAACATTTTCTAATGCAACATTATCACTTGCAGTTCCTTTTATTTTATATAAACTAGAGTGAGATACAACTTCTTCTTCAGACTTATCATAAGTTAATGTTGGATTTACTGTATCATATTTAATATTTGTATTTTCCAAATGTTCCATAACACTATTTTCAGATTTAGGAGAGAAAGCATTGTTGATAAGAATAGTGTCAATATCAATATTTTCAATGTTATCAGAAATAGACTCAAATTTTTTAAAGGTTTCTTCAGTAATGAGGATTTTGTCAGTTTCATCAGAATCAATAGATTGTAATAGTTTAGCAATTTTTATTACTTTTTCATCAGAAGTATTGTTTCTGTCAACACCAACTAAATCTTGAATAAATACTTTATTGTCAGAAGGGAGTTGTTCAATTTCACCAATTTTAATATTTCCAATATAAAATGAAATAGGACTTCCCGCAATGTATTGAAAATTACCATTGATGTCAGTGAAAGCAGTAATAGAACCATTTATGTATTTAATACCAGAAACAATGTCGTCAATAAAAGTACCATTTTCATCAACGTCTAAAATGTTAATAGTAACTTCTTGGCTAGAACTATTGTTAGAAGAATCAGAAGCAATAGCAGTAAATGAATAACTGTTTTTAGCTTCAAAATCAGGAGCTACTTTGAAAGTAATAACACCAGATGAACTATCAATATCAAAAAAAGAGCTGTCAGTACCACTTAAAGAGTAAGTAATAGAAGAAGAATCAGTTGCAACTAAAGTAATAGCAGATGTTTGATTTTCATTTACACTAACACTATTTGAAGATGTAAAAGTTGGTGCAGAAGTATCTGAAGATGATGAACTCCCTCCTCCACATCCTGTGAATAATAATGCGGATAAGAGTATCGTATATTTTGTCATTTTTTTATGCATATTTTTTCCTTGATTTTTTTTTGAAATTTTAGAATAAGTATAATTAATATAATATTAATAACAATTATCGATATTGTATAATATTAAAAAAATATTAAAAAATTTGATTTAAAATTGTAAAATATCGATTTAATTAAAGATGCACATAACTTCTGTGTTAAGATATGATAAATCCCATAATTATGGATTTTGTAATATAAAAGAAACTTTTAGATATAATTTATAAGATTATTAGTATTGAAAAATGATTTAGAAATTACAATAATAAAGTGAAAGAAATAAAATGTAACCAATTAGTAATAATTAGACATAATTTAAAATTTTTTATGTATAATAGTCCAAAATTTAAAAAGGTATAAGTATTGAAAAAGGCATTCTCTTTAATGGAATTAATGGTAGTGATTATCATTTTAGGACTTTTAGCTGCATTTGTTTTACCAAATTTAACAGGTAAAAGTGATGAGGCTAAAGACAAACTTGTATGTATTCAAATGAAAAGTATAGCTCAAACTCTAAAAATGTTTAAATTGGATACTTCTGCATATCCAACAACAGAAGAGGGTTTAAAAATCTTAGTTGAAAAGAAATATTTTGAAGATGGAAAGTCTCCAAAAGATGCTTGGGGAAATGAGTTTGTTTATATAGCAACTGATGATGGTTTTGATTTAGTATCATTTGGTGCAGATAAAAAAGAAAATAGTGAAGATGATATTTATTTATCAAAATGTAGCAAATAAAAATGAAATTAATTAGAGTAAAAAAGAGTTTTACTCTAATTGAATTAATAATTGTTATTTTGATAATGTCTGCAACATATCTTTTAGTTTTTTCAACAAATAGCTTTAATATAAAAGAACAAAATCAAAAGTTAGAGTTAGATAATCTTAAAGATTTTTTACTAAAAAAATTTTCTTTTAAAAAAGAGCTATCTTTTTTATGTATAGATGAAAATTTCAGTTGTTATGTAAAAGTTGATGGTAAGTTAGATAAAGATTTTAAGATAGAAAAGTTTTTTAAAATTAAACCTGAAGTTTATGAATATGATAAAAATGAAAGAAAAATGGAATTTAAAGAGTTAAGAGTTGATAATTTTAATTATGATGTAATTTTTGAATTGAAAATAAATAGTGATTTTAAAACAAATGAGTTTATTGTAGATACTTTTGAAAATAAAGTTTATGTTTTTAATTCAATTTTTACAAAACCAAAAATATACAACTTTTTAAATGAAAGTTTTGAAACTTTTAATATTCAAGAAATTGAGGTAAAAGATGCTTTTTAGATATAGTGGTTTTGATTCAAATGGTTTAAAAGTAAAATCAAAACTAGAAGCATCAACACTTGAAGAAGCAAAAGTAAAACTAAAAGCAAAGGGAATTTTATATACTTTTTTACAAGAAGAAAATTTTTCTATTTCAAAAATCTCTTTTAAGAGAAAAAGAAATATAACTCTTGCTGATTTGTCTTATCTTAGTAGAGATTTAAGTATATATTTAAACTCAGGAATTTCACTTATTCAGGCAATTGATTTATTAAAACAACGATATAAAAATGATAGAGTTTTAGGTTCTTTTTTTGAGTCAATTTCTACATATTTAGATGAAGGAAAAACCTTTTATCAAGCTCTTGATTCTCAAAATGTTTTAAAACTTCCAGAATTTTATAAACAATCTATTAAAATCAGTGAAAATGGTGGATTATTAGAATCTGTTTTATTAGAATTATCTGTTTTTTTAAAAGAGCAAGATAGAATCAAAAAACAAGTTGGAAGTGCTATGGCTTACCCACTTTTTATCCTATTTATTTCTTTTTTTATGGTTGGTTTTATGCTTAGTTTTATAGTTCCAAAAATTACTGGAATTTTTACTCAAATAAATCAAGAATTACCAACAAGTACAAAAATAGTTATAACTTTAGGGGACTTCTTTTCAAATAATTATGGTTATATAATTTTATTTTTTGTTGTTTTAATTGGTGGATTTATTTTTTTATTAAAAAAATCAAAACCATTTAAATATGCTTTTGACAAATTTTGTTTAAGAGTTCCATTTTTTTCAAAGATGATAGAACAAGGTGAATTATCTCGTTTTTCATATATGAACTCAATCCTTATAAAATCAGGTATTCCAATAGTTCAAGCTATAAACTTAAGTGCAAATATTTTAAAAAATTCTGTAATAAAAAGAGTATTTATTGATGCTTCAAAGAGTGTAGTTGAAGGGAAAAAACTCTCAGTTTTATTGGCAAATAATAAGATATATAAAATTGATGAAGCTTTTATTCATTCTATTGCAATTGGGGAAGATACAAGTAGATTATCACAAATTTTGAATAATTTGGCATCACTTTATAATGAAGCAAATAAGGATAAAACAGATATTTTTTTATCTTTATTAGAACCTATTTTTATGTTATTTGTTGGAAGTATCATAGGTTTTATTGTTATTTCTATGCTTTTACCAATTTTTTCTATGAATTTAGGTTAATCTGTGAAAAAATCTATCGTTTTACTAATTTCTCTTCTTTTTATAGCTGTTATTTCTCTTTTGATATTAAAAAATTTACAAGATACAGATTCTTATCTTGCTGAACAAAATGCAAAATTTAGTAAAACACAAATTATGTTTTATATAAATAATGCAAAAGATGAAATATCAAATGTTCTTTCAAAAAAATTGGATGAAGATATATTAAAAGAGTATATAGGAGTTGAATATCCTATTTTAGTTCAAGATGCAAAAATCAGTATAAAACTAGAAGAGTATGATAAATACAATATAAATTTATTGAATGAAAAAGATGACAAAAAATATGAATATTTAAAAGACTTTTTACAAAGAAATGAGATTTATGATATTTATACTTTGCAAGCTATATTAAAAGAAAATGACAACATCAAAAATAATAAACAATTAGATAATTTATTTGAAAAATTCGAAAAAGAGAGTTACAACATAGATATTTCAAAAGTGAAAGATTATATTGGATTTATGGATTATGATAAAAAAGAGATAACTCAAAATGAAAAAGAAAAAGAGATTTTATTTTATGAATTATTTGTAGATGTTGATTATTTAAAGCAATTTGCAAAAGCTTATTATATTTTAAATAAAAATGGAGGAGTAGAGTATTTTGAATTTAGTTTCAAGTAAAAGTAAAAAAATATTTTTATGTTCAGATACAAAGATAAATGAGACTTCAAAGGTTGATATTATTTTATCTCCTGAATTTTATTGGGTTAGAATATTTGATATTCCAGTAAAAAACATTTCACAAGCAAGGGCTGTTGTTCCTACTTTATTTGAAGATTTACTTCAAGATGTAACTGATTTATCTTATCAAGTAATAAAACTTGAAACAAATAAATATTTATGTTTTGCATATATAAATCAAAAAATTTATGAAGCAATTAAACAAAGTGGAATAAATCTATCTTTAGTAAATTCTATATATTTTGCTCAAAATGAATGTAAAAACTTCAAGCAGTTTTATGTTGATGATAAAAGTTTTTTATATACGCAAGATGAGATTTTAGTAAAAATACCAAAAGAACTTTTGAGTGAAAAAGTAGATTTGAAAAATTATATTGAGAATATAAATTTATCTGCAAATAGAGTTGATATTAAACTTTATAGTAATTTCTTGACTTCAAAACAAATCAATATGATTTTGGCTTTTTGTTTAATTTTTATAGTTATAAATTTTTCAAAATATTTTATTTATTCAAATGAAATATCAAATTTAGATAAAAAAATGCAAGATATAAAAATATCAAATAATCTTCCAAATAGTATGATACAAATTGATTCAATAATTTCATCAAATAAAAAGATTGCTCAAAAAGAGATAAATAAACGTGAAGCGATTTATTATATTTTATCAAATAATGATTTTGAAATAAAAAATATAGAGTTGCAAAATGATATTTTAAATATAGATTTTTTAAATGTAAATGGAAAAAAACTAGAAGAATACATATCAAAAAAATATAAAATCATTTCAACAAATTCTTCAAATCTTATTTCAAATATAAAGGTTCAATTATGACTAGAATAAACCCTTTATATATAATTTTACTTTTTTTGACACTTTTTTTTATATCTTTTTATTTAGTCTCAAATCAAAAAAAACTTTATTTGGAAAAAAGTTTGGAAACAATTCAATTAGAAACAAAAGCAAAAGAGTATAAAGATTTATCAAATTCTTGGAAAAACGAAAAGTATATAAATAAAACTTTAGATGAGATTTTAAAAAATTCAATATTTAAAAATGAAAAAATTGTAAAAACAGCAACAAAAGAGAGTATCAAAATAAAAATTGAAACGACAGATTCTCATGTTTTAGATAATTTTTTAAATAGAGTTTTAAATAAACAACTAATCATAAAAAAGTTAGAGCTAGATAAAAATTTTATAATTCTTGAAGTAGGAACTAAATGATGAAAAAGATTTTGAAATTTTTTATGTATTTATTTGCCTTTATCCTATTTTTTATGATTTTTTTACCTAAAGAATCCCTTTATAATTTATTGGAAAAAGAGTTAGAACAAAAACAAATAATAATCTCTGATGAAATAAGAGATGAGAAATTATTGAGTTTAAACGTATCAAATGCAAATATATTTTTTGAAGGTATAAATATAGCAAAAGTTGATAGTTTTAATTTTATGAGTCTATTTTTATATACAAAAATTGAGTTAACAAATATAAGTTTAATAGATAGTTTTACCTCTTTTGCTCCAAGTCCAATAGATAAAATAGATATAAGACACTCTATTTTAAATCCAAATAAAATTTATATGGAAGCTTTTGGACTTTTTGGTGAAATGAAAGCAGAAATAAATATCTTAAATAGAGTATTAAAAGTTGAATTAAATGCTTCAAAACAGATGAAAAACTCATATTCTAAACTCTTAAAATATTTTAAATATGAAAATGAAAGGTATGTATATGAATATAAATTTTAGTAAATTATTTCAAAAATTGATACCTTTTATTTATATCATATTAATAGCATATATATTGAACTCAATTTTATTTTTCTTTCTTCCTAAAAATGGAGTTTCATATATAAAAGATTCTTCTTCAACTTTAGATTATAAAAAATATGATTTTTATTCTAATATTAAAAAAATTGAAGATAGAAGTTTTGAGCAAATAAAAGATAAACCTCTTCAAACTTTAGAAAAGTATGATTTAAAAGCAATCTATTACACAGCTTTTGATAAAGGCTGGATAACAATAGAAGAAAAATCTAGAACACAAAGTTATATATTAGCTTATGGTGAAGAAATAGATGGTTATGTACTTTTTAAACTTTTTAAAAACTATGTACTTTTCAAAAAAAATAATAAAGAATATAAATTGGAAATAAAAGAGAAAGAGATTTCAAATTTTGATATGAACCAAAGTAATCAACAAATAGAAGAAAAAGAAAATGGAGCTGTTGTAAAGAGAGAATATTTAAATTCTTATATTTCAAATGTGGAAAAAATATGGAGTAATATTTCTATACAAGAGTTAAAAAATGGAGATAAAATTGAAGGTTTTAAGATTGAAAATATAAATAAAGATTCTGTTTTTGAGAAACTTGGTTTAAAAAAAGGAGATGTTATAAAATCAGTTAATAACAATGTTTTAAGTTCTTATGCTGAAGCATTTAAAGTTTATAACAATATTGAAAATACAAAATATTTAAATATAGAGATTCTAAGAAATAATGAAGTAGTGGAGTTAAATTATGAGATTGATTAATAAAATTTTAGTTGTAAGTTTGATAGTTTTACAATTAAATGGTGCTGATGATAAAGTAAATATAAATTTCAAAGATTTAAAAGTTATGGATTTGATAAAAATAACTTCAAAAATCATAGATAAAAATATTTTAATAACAGAAGATATAAAAGGTAATGTTGATTTTGTTTCTAATAAACCAGTAAATAAAGATGAATTAATCAAAATCTTAGGATATGTTCTTGAAGACAAAGGTTATTCTTTGGTTCAAACCGATGAAATTTTAAGAATTGTAAAACTAAATGAAAGTGCAAATAGCAATGTCCCAATCGCAAATAATAATTCATCAAATGATTTATATTGGATGGTAACAGAAGTTTTTACTGTAAAAGATGCTGATGTTGATTATGTTGCTTCAAAAATAAGACATCTTATTTCAAAAGATGCGAAAATGGTTACAAATAAAGATTCAAATGCTTTAGTAATAACTGATTTCAAAGACAATATTGATACAGTAAAAGAAGTAGTTAAAATCATGACAAGTGGTGCAAATAAAAATAGTGTTATAGTTGAACTTAAAAATATAGATGCAAGTGAAGCTAAAAAAAATCTAGATGCAATTGCAAAATCAAAATTTAATGAAAAAGTAGAAACTCAAAAAGTTTCAGTTGTTGAGAATAAAGATAATAATTCTGTTGTAATTATTGGAGAAGCAGGAAATATTAACTATCTTGCACGATATATTAAAAATGTCGATGAAGGAAGTTCTCTAATAAAAAGAGAAGTAAAAGTTTTTTCTTTAAAAAATGTAGAAGCTATAAACGTTATAAAAATACTTGATTCTGTTGTTGGTAAAAAAACATATAGTGATCCAAATAGAAAGCCATTGATTTCAGCTGATGAAGAAACAAATACAATAATTGTTATGGGACCAGCTGATGAGCTTGAATATATTCAAACATTAATGGATGAATTAGATAAAGAGAAAGCTCAAGTTTATGTGCAAGCTAGAATTATTGAAGTTAATGATGAATTAGTAAATAATATTGGAGTTCAATATGGAATTTTTGGAGGAACAGCTGGAAGTAATGGACTTGCAACTTTCTCATCAAATTTAAATGGTGGTTCAAATTCAATCTCTTTAGTAAAAGATGCTATTGGATTAGATATTCCTGATATAAAATCAGGTCTTGCTCTTGGTGCTTCTTTAAATCTACTTAAACAAAATGGAGCTTTAGATGTGGTTTCTGAACCATCTATTTTAGCTGTAAATAATAAAGAGAGTTCAATTTATGTTGGTGAAAAAATTTCTGTTGAAACTTCAAGTAGTGTAACTGATGGTGGAACTGAAAGAACAAATTATCAAAGAGAAGATGTAGGACTTACACTTAAAGTAAAACCTAGAATTTCAAGTGAATCAAAAGTGACATTGGAAATAAATGCTTTATTAGAGGGAATTAAATCTACAAAAGTATCAGCAGGTCAAAATCCTGATACACTTAAAAAAGAGATAAAAACTACAGCTATTTTAAATAATGGTGAAAGTGTAATAATTGGTGGATTAATAGAAAATAGAAGTGAATCAACAGTTCAAAAAGTTCCAGTTTTAGGAGATATCCCTTTAGTTGGAAGTCTATTTACAAATGATTCTACAACAAATAAAAAGAATAATTTAGTTGTTATTGTAACTCCATATATGATACCAAAAGCAAAAGATATTACTTATGTAAGAAATCAGTTAGCAGAACTTAAAGGAATGGAAGATAGATATTTAGCTGATTCTTTAATAAGATTAAAAGAGGATGCTATTAAGAAAAAATTGGAAGCTCAAAAAAGAGAAGAAAAAATTAAAAATTTAAATGAACAATTAAAAGATTTAAATAGTGAAACTTCGATAAATAAAGATTCACAAGCTGAACATGACAAAAGAGTGAAAGAACTTTTAGGACAATAATATGAATATAAATGAAGTTCATAATCTAAATTTAACAGCTTTTGATGAGGTTGAGAATTATATAACAGCTTTAAAAAACTATGTTTTATATACAAAAATTGATGAAAAAGTTGTAATTGCTTTATCAAAAGAGTATATGAGTGTTTCATTTGATTATTTATCAAAAATAAAAACAGATGAAGAGATAATTTTCTTAGATGAAATCTCTTTTGAAAAACTTTATAATAGATTTTTAGAGATAAAAACTGATAAAGAGATGAGTGCGATTCAACAAGAACAAGAAGATGCAACATTAAGTGATGATGATTTTTCTGTAAGTGAGTTTTTAAAAGTTGGAAGTGATATTTTAACTTCTGAAGAATCAGCTCCAATTATCAAATTTGTAAATTCACTTTTTTATCAAGCAATAAAGAAAAAATCTTCAGATATTCATATAGAGATGCATGAATTTAAAGCAGAGGTAAAATATAGAGTTGATGGAGTTTTAGTAAAACATATAGAGCTTGATAAAAATATTATGTCTTTGGTAATTTCAAGAATAAAAGTTATTTCAAATTTGGATATTAGTGAAAAAAGAGTTCCACAAGATGGAAGAACTCAAATCAAAATAGCTGGAAAGAGTTTGGATATAAGGGTTTCAATATTACCAACTTTTTATGGTGAAAGAGTTGTTATGAGAATCTTGATGCAAAGTGAAGATATAAAAAGTGTAAAAGAGCTTGGATTTCCTACTTATATAACTGATGAGCTAGAAAAAACTTTACAAAACTCTTATGGTATGGTTTTAGTTACTGGTCCAACAGGTAGTGGAAAATCAACAACTTTGCACTCGCTTTTACATCAAGTTGTAAGTGTTGAAAAAAATATCATAACTGTTGAAGACCCAGTTGAGTATAAATCAAATGCCTTTTCTCAAATACAAGTAAATACAAAAGTAGGGCTTACTTTTGCAAGTGGTTTGAGGTCGATTTTAAGACAAGATCCAGATATTATAATGGTTGGAGAGATAAGAGATAGTGAAACAGCTTCAATTGCAGTTCAATCAGCTTTAACAGGACACTTATTATTTTCAACACTTCATACAAATAGAGCGCCAGCAGCAATAACAAGACTTATAGATATGGGAGTTGAAAAGTTTTTAATCTCTTCATCTTTACTTGCAGTTTTAGCTCAAAGATTAGTGCGAAAACTTTGTCCAGTTTGTAAATGTGAAGATGAATCAATGGCATCACACAAATTTTTTGGCTTTGATACAACAAAAACAATCTATAAAGCAAATGGTTGTAAAGCTTGTAATTTCACAGGTTATAGTGGAAGAGTTGCTATTGGAGAACTTTTTATAATAGATGATGAGATAAAAGAGTATCTAAAAGGTGAAGTTGATGATAATACTTTGATGAAACTTGCAAATAAAAATGGAATGATAAGTTTAGATAAGCAACTTAAATCAATGCTTGAAAACGGTGAAACATCTGTTGATGAAGTAATAAGAATAGGTATAAAATAATTATGCAAAATAAAAAAGCTTTTACTTTGATGGAGGTTATTATCTCTGTTGTATTACTTAGTGTTGTAATGATTACTTTACTTCAAATTAAAAGTGAAAATATTTTTATGGTTTCAAAAAGTGATGAAAGAGCAAAGATAAATGACTATATTCTTATGGCAATAGATTTTAATGATACGATTTTTGATAAGAATGAAAATATAAATATAGAAAACAAATATAAGTTTGAAAATGAAAAATTAAGAGCTGAATTAAAAGATATAAAAGTATCTATAAAAGATGAAAATTTAGATTCTCTAACTTTAGAATCAAATCATAATAGTTTGAATTTTACAACATATTATAGAAGCTTTTTTATGGAAAATAGCGATATAAAAAAGAAAATTTATACTTTTAAATTTGAATTATGAAAAAATCATTTACTCTTTTAGAACTTCTTATCTCCATAACACTATTTTTGATAATAATAGTTTTTTTATATAAAACTTTAGATCAAACAAAATACTCAAATAATATTTTTACAAAAAAAGAGGATAGTTTAAAACATATTAATCATCTTCATAATATTTTTTTAGAAGATATTGCAGAGGCTTCAAGTATAACTATCACAACTGATAAAAACAAAAATTCAATAGTAAAAATAGTTACAAATAACACCTATCATAACTCAATTTTTAACAATATTACCTATCTAATAAATTCAACAAATAAATTTATTAGAATTGAGAGTTTACAAGTTTTTAATGAGCAAGATCCATTAAATGCAACATTTTTTGATAATTCATATATTGATGAATTAGAAGAAAATATAGAGTATTTTGAAGCTAAAAGTAGTGGAGTAAATTATCACTTTTTTATAAAACAAAAAGATAAAGAGAGAGTTTTTTTTAATATGTATAGGATAGTAGAATAACTTTTTAGTTATTGTCTTGTAAAAATATCATCTCATAGTAATTGGAGTGGTAAGATAAAAGTAACTTTATCCAAATATATTTCACTAACTGGTGAATTCAGAGACTATGCTAAAAGAATAATTGAGAAATAAACAAATTAAAATCTAAAATATGCTAGTTTTATAAAAATAATTAAATTAATAATAAGAAAGTTAAAACATTATGGTTGATTTTGAAGATAAAAGAATTAAAATAGTAGTTACATTAGTTACTATAGTTGGGTTTGCAAGTTATTATTTTTATCCAAAAGATGAATATGTTATGGAGATGGTAAAACCTACAAGACCACCAATACAAAAAGTAGAAGAGATAAAAGAGTTACCAAAACAAGAAAAAATAGAAGTAATAAAAGAAGTGGAAGTTGAAGAGAAAAAAGTTGAAAAAGAGAAACAAATTGTAGAAAGAGGAAATATTTTATTTACTGAAGTAGATTCTTCAGGTAAATATATTATCCAATTGTTAAATAGTATAGATATAAACTTAAAAGACAAAGATAATGATAGAAATATTACTATTTTTGGTGAAATCAATGATAACTCAATAAAAACAAATTTCTCAATATCTATTAATGAGGATTATTTAAATTACTTAAGTGATTTAAAGATAAAAATTATAGATAACTCAAATGAAAATAGAGTTTTAGAAACAGCCAGTTATTTTTTAGGTGCTTTAGATAAAAATAGTTCTTATAATATCAGATTAAATATATCAGGTGATACACTTGATGGAGAGATAAAGTCTTCAGAAAAACTACCCACTTCTATTATAGAAGGAATAGAAAATAATAAATACTAATAGAAAAAATAATCAAAAAAGGAACCTCTATTTTGAGTCTCCTTTTTTTTATTTACTATTGAAATTGATTAGTTAAATCATATTCGTAACTAATTTTAGCTTTTACATTTGACATTTTTGATGAAGAAGTACCTTTAAAATTGTATTTAAAACTCCATTTTTTAGCAACTTTTAAATTATTAGATGTAGTTAATCCAAAAGTTCCAGATACTATAGCTGTGTACCAAACATTATTTTCAGCTGATAAGATTTTATGTGTAATACCACCTAAATTACTAGGATTAAGAGTTCCTGTTGTAGCAAAAGATTTAACAATAGCACCATTTGGAATTGTTGTATTGTTTGTTAAATCCATGTAAATAACAGAAGAATCAACACCATTTGGATTAGTTAAAATATTTGGATTACCAGTATTAGAAGCAGTTCCCGTAAAATTAAATGTACCCATTCCTGAACTTATTCTATTGTTGATAGAAATAGGGAAAAACATATCTCCTACATAACTTCCTCTAGTTACCCTTATAAAAAATGTTTGAGAGTTTGAAGTTGCACTTGCATTTGCAAAAATAAAAGGAAGTACAGAAGCAGAAGTAATTACATCATCACTAGCTGGTGCTAAACTGACTTGATTATTATTGAATGTTTGAATAGTCATACCCGAATTTACATAATCTTGACTAAGAATAGCGCTTGCATATACTCTATCTCCACTATTTGCCGTAAAACTAAAGTAAGCTTCAGTTTCACCTGCTTCCAACATACAAACTGTTGAAGCATGATATTGCCAATAACCTATTGGATATGCAGTAGCAAAACTGTTATTTTCAATGATTGCACCATTTTCATTTATTGTAGCTGATGCACTAGTTGCAAATAAAAAACCAAAAAACATTACCAAAATAAATTTTAGTACCAATCTAAAACAATTTTTTAACATAATTTTTCCTTTAATAATAAAATAAGATATTTTATAGATAAATATATTAAGAAATAATAAAGATAAATGATAATATTATTAAATGAATATATAAAATTGTACAAATATGGAATTATTATGACAATAACAAATACAACCCAATCATTTAGCTCACTAAAAGGAGCTATAAAAGTAACAAATATAGATAATAATTCAAGTAAAGAATCTAGTGATACATTAGCAGATGCAGTAAGTGTAAATATAGACTCTGATGGTTTAAATACTACAAGTTTATTAAATTCACTAGAAGAAGAGACAGTTATCCAAGCTAGAAATGGTTATGTTAATGAAGAAGAAAAAAAACAAAAACAGATGATAGATGAGCATTATGCAAAAATGAATGAAGAAAATAAAAATTTTGCCTATCCAAGTGCCCATATTTCTGAAAAATATTTTGATATAGCTTCTCCTTACTATGTAGAAGGATTAACAAAAGAAGAAAGAAAAACTGCATATTCACAAGAAATAAATTACTTAAATAATGGTCATTTAATTACTTATAGATCTAATGATCCTGTCTTACGAGATATGCCACTAATTTATGGTGATGTAGATGTAGCCCAAAGAAAAGCATATGATAGAGAGAAAGTAAATGAGCAGTTTCAAACACTTCTAAATAAATATAATGTAACAATTCCACAAGATACAAAACTTACTTTTACTATTGACCCAAATACTCTAAAAGCAACTGTTAGTGGAACAGATGATGAAACTCTTGCTAAAGCAGTTGAAGATGTGATGAATACAGCAAATAATGCAAAAGAGTTATTTAGACATATTATTTCAAGTCGTTCAGATGATTCAACCCAATATAATGGAACTTCAGCTTCAAAATATAATCTTACACAAAATATAAAAAATGTAACAGGATATAACTTAAAAGATTTAGAGATAAAAGATGGAAAATTTGTAACAGAAGATGGGACAAATGTTGCTGAGATTTATATAAAAAAGATTAATGAGAATCCAAATATGTCAGATTTTGTAAAACAGATGTCAATTGCCTCTAACGTAGCAGGTTTAACAAAACTTGCCAAAAATGGATTTGATTCAGTACCAGATTTAGTTTTATCAATAGATTATGAAAATGGTTCATTTTATGATGTAAAACAGAGTGAAAACTTTGGAACAGGGAAAAGACAATGGATAGATGAACTAAAAGCTTCAAAACCAAAAAATTTAACAAATTTAAAAATAGAAGAAGAGAGTTCTAGTAAAACAGAAATTTTAAAAGAAGCTTTTGAAATAATATCTGATGAGAATAAAAATATAAAATTATTAGATAAAGATAGACATATTTTAAGTAAAGAAGAGTTGATGTTAAAATATCTACTTGGATATGAAGAAGAGATAAAAAATGAAGATTTATACTCTTTTATTGAAAAATTAAAAAAGAAAGTTGATGAAGTGAAAATTGACAATAACATATCTTAAAAGTCTAATTTTTTTATAATGATAATTTAAAAAAATATTCTACTATTTTGAATTATTATAAATATCAACTTCTTTTTTAAAGTTATCTATCAAAGAATTTAAACCATCTCTTACTTCATGATAATCAGGAGTATCTTCAGGAGGTTTATTTGCAACATAGTAATCTAATTTTTCAATTCTATCTTCAAAGAATTTGATTAAAGTATCAAAGATAAAGTTGTTGTATTCTTTAGAATCAGTTCCATCTTTTAAATTTACATCACCTGTAAAAGTAAATTTATCATCTTTATGTTCTTCAGGATTTAGTTTTTTTAACTCTTCAAGTTTAACTCCAAAATCATCAAGTAGTTTTTGGAAACTTGAAGGCGCTCCTTTATTTTCAGGATAACCATCAAAAATTGAACGTACTAAATCAGTAGCATCTCCCACACTTAAATTATCAAGAGTTTTTATTACAGCATTTTTTAATGGTTCATTATTGATTAGATGAAAGCCATGTTGTTTAATATCTCCATAAGGTAAATCGTTACCTATTTGCCAAACTTTTTGTTTACCATAATCAAGTAATCCTGCTAGTGCATAAGTAGTAGCTCTTACTAAAGCATGTTCTTCACTTTCCCCTTTATCCATCCATTTTTTTATAAAAGCTTCAAACTCAGGAGCATCTTCATATTTATTTCCATTTGTTGCTATTCTTAATTGAGTTATCCATTCATATGCAATAGGATCATATTCCTTTGCATTTTCGTATGATTCATATGCATCTGGATCAAATTCATACTTCATATTAGGATAAAGTAATTGATCTTCCCATTTTATTGGTGTTGGCTTTTCATAGGTTACACTTGAAGTTGAAGGGATATTTGAAGTTTCAAAGTATGCTGAATTTTTTATATCAGTAGCTTTTGATTTATCTATTAGCTTTTCAAATATACTTAAAATATCACTATTTGAATCTTCATCAACTTTTTTAGTTGATGAAGATTTTTGATATAAATTTTGTGAATAAGAATTATTTATTTCCATAAGTTTAACCTTTTATATATTTACATGATAAGTAGTAATAAAAGGCATTATATATTATATTTATAATAAATAAATTAATTATTTAAAGATTTTTATTATTTTGTTTTTATTAAGTCTAGTAATTTATCTTTTAGAACCAATGAATCAATACTATTTTTAGGATTTGTTGAGTTTAATACTTTGTTACAGTCAATACATAAGATAATAATATTTTCTAAACTATAACTTCCTTTATCTTTAATATCTTTTACAAAATTTATATAACTTTCATTTATGTTTGATAATTCTTTGCCACATCTATTACAACATCGATTATCTCTTCTCCAAGCAAGTTCTTTTCTTTGAGACCAATCACTAGGAAGTTTTGAACTAGAAAGAGATTTTTCATCATAATTTGCCCAAAGTTTATCTCTTGAAACAGATTTTTGAGTAGTTTTTTTATAAGGAAAATTAAAAAATTGTTCTAATACATTTTCAACAATAAATGCTTCTCTAAATTCCAAATTTTTTTCATCTTTTGTTTTTTGAATAATAGAGTAATCAATATTTATATTAGGATGATACTTTTGCATATGAATTTTCAAATCTTTTACAAATGTATCAAAATCTCCATTAAAAGTTTTTTTTGAGAAAAAAAGTTTTTCTCTATAGATATAAAGTGGCAATAATGCCACTATTATTAAGATACCATAAAGAACAAATTCTATACCTAAATTCAATTTATTCTCTATATAATTTCAGGATTTATTTGATGTTTATCTAAAGTTTTTTTAGCCTCTTTAAAATCACCACTTATTAATTTTTGTAATTCATTTTTATGAATTATTGGTATTAATATCTCTCTTCCACAAAGTTTTTCAATCTCTTTTCTATTATAATCAAAAATATAAAAATCTTCTTCATTATCAACAACTAAAAAATCAGCATTATTATCAAATGCATCAAGTAAGATGGTAGATGCAACAAAGTATGTAATTTGTGGATTTTTATTGAAAGTATTTTTTGCTAAATCAAGCTTCATACTATCAAGTTTTAAAATATTTGCTTTCAATCTATCAAACATCTCTAATGTTTGATTTGGATTTTTTGATGGATAATATGCAATATTAAAATCTTTGAAATCATGCACTATTTCAAAATGATTTGCAAAGTTTCCAAAATCTAAAATAAGTGTTTTATTTCCCTTAAAATTTTGTTTATTCAAATCTTCAAATAGACCTAATTCACTTAAAACTGTATGGATTTTTTCTTCAATAAGTGGATTAAAATTAAAAATTCTATCTCTTAAACAAGTATGATATTCTCCTCCACACTCAATTTCAGATAGAATTTGTAAAATATAATTTTTTGCTTTAGGATTTTTTTGAATTAAATTATAAGCTAAGATTAAAGTTGAATCACCAATATAATCGCTTTTATAATTTAAAGTATTTGATGCATAAAAATATTGTTTTAAATTTGAATAATTCATAACATCTTCATCATCAATAAAATCTTTAAAAATCTCAATTTTTTGGTGAAAATCTGTTTCATCAATCAATAAATCTTTAAAAACTCTTCTTTGTGAAATAGGTTCAATTGTCAATTCTTTCCCAAAATTTCCAACAATTTCTTCTAAATTTAAAGATGTTTTTACATATGTTCCATTTAATACTAAATCAAAATCTATTGAATCTACAAAACCAAACTCTTCAACTTTATGTAAAGTTTTTAAAATATCTAATAAAGAAGTTTCATTTTCAATTTTTAAAAAATGTTTTGTGTAATATGGCAGATAATCCGAATCTTTATCAAACCTAAATAAAGAAATTTCTAGTTTCATTTATAATACCTTTTTCCTTGTTTTATCTAGTAAAGTTCTACTAGAAAGTGTGCTATTCGTTATATCTTTTTACATCTGCACCGATTTTTGATAGTTTCCCCTCAAGATTTTCATAACCTCTATCAAGATGATAAATTCTATGAATATCTGTTTCTCCTTGGGCAACAAGTGCTGCTAAAACTAAAGCTGATGATGCTCTTAAATCTGTTGCCATAACATCAGTTCCATGAAGTGTTCCAGTTTTTCCATTGATTGTTGCGATATTTCCATTTAGGTGAATATCTGCTCCAAGTCTTAGAAGTTCACTAACATGCATAAATCTATTTTCAAATAATCTTTCATCAATTGTACTTGTCCCGTTTGCTTGAGTTGCAAGTGCCATAAATTGAGCTTGCATATCAGTTGGGAAACCTGGATATTCTGTTGTAATAATATTTACAGGTTTTATCTCATCTGTTGGCATAATTGTTACGCTATTTTCATCTTGAATTATTTCAAAATTCATCTCTTCAAGTTTAGAAATAATTGCTTCTAAATGTAAAGGAATTACTTTTTCAATTTTTAATTTTTGATTTGTAATAGCTGCTACACACATATAAGTTCCTGCTTCAATTCTATCAGGAATTACATCAAATGGTTTAATATCAAGTAATTTTTGATTAGTTCCTTCAATTACAAGTTTTGAAGTTCCTATTCCTTCAATTTTAACACCGCTATTTGCTAAAACTTCACAAAGTTGTACGATTTCAGGTTCTTTTGCAGCATTTATAATAGTCGTAGTTCCATGAGCTAATGAAGCTGCCATAACAGTATTTTCAGTTCCACCAACTGTAACTTTATCAAAAACTATTTTTGCACCTTTTAACCCATTTGGTGCAGTTGCTCTTATATAACCATGTAAAATCTCTATATTTGCACCCATTTGCTCTAAAGCTTTAAGATGTAAATCAACAGGTCTTTGTCCTATTGCACAACCTCCTGGAAGTGAAACTTCACATTGACCGAATCTTGCAAGAATTGGTCCTAAGACTAAAATTGATGCTCTCATTGTTTTTACAATATCATAAGTTGCTTTTGTATTATTTATAGTTGATGTATTTATTTTTACTGAATTTTTATCTTTTACAAAATCTCCACCAAGATTTTTTATAAGTTTTAAAAAAGTGTTAATATCTACTACATTTGGTAGATTTCCAATTGTTATTTCGTTTTTTCCCAAAATTGTACAAGCAATCAAAGGTAAAGCAGCATTTTTAGCTCCAGATATTTCTACACTACCTGAAATATCTTTACCTCCAATAATTTTTAAATATTCCATAATTCCCCTACAAAATTTATAATATAAGGGAATTATATTATCTAAAATTAGCTTTATGTTTTGATGTAATAATCTTTTTTTAATTGGATAATAAATACAATCAAACTTTAATATAAGGGATTTTATGGAAGAAAATGTAAATAAAGGTATAAAATATATGCTTTTTGCTTCACTAATGTTTGCATTTATGGGAGCAGTTGCAAAAAGCTTAAGCGATAATATGAGTTCAGTAGAAGTTGTATTTTTTAGAAATGTATTTGGGGTAATTTTTATTTTAATATCTATTTATAACTCACCTTTAAAACAAATAGGTGGAAAGTTTTGGTTACTTGTTTTTAGAGGAGTTATTGGTTTTGTTGCTCTTTTATTCTTTTTTTATAATATTGCTCAAATTTCTTTGGCTGAAGCTATGACCTTTTCTAAAACATCAACAATTTTTACAGCAATTTTAGCTTATATATTTTTAAAAGAAAAAATAGGAATAAAAGGTTGGTTGGGTGTTTTTATAGGTTTTATAGGAATAGTTTTTATTACAGAGTTTGATGGAAGTAATTTAGAAAAAAGTGATTATTTAGGAATTTTATCAGGAGTTGGAGCTGCTTTAGCATACACGTCAGTTAGAGAATTAAGACAATTTTATGATTCAAGAGCGATTGTATTATCTTTTATGACAATCGGAACTATTGGACCATTGATTTTACTGATTATTGGTAGTTTTTATACAAATCCAAATTTAGATTTTATGCTTGGAACTTTTGTTATGCCAAAAATTGATGATTGGCTTTATATAATTTTATTGGGTATTTTTTCAACATATGCTCAAATTTATATGACAAAAGCTTATTCTTGTGCAAAAGCTGGAATAATTGGGACAATTTCATATAGTAATATTGTTTTTTCAATAATTTTAGGGTTGATTTTAGGTGATGCATTTCCATCATTTTTAATTGTTTTAGGTATACTATTAATAGTTTTGAGTGGATTTTTAGTTTCAAGTAAAAAGGAATAATATGGAATTTTTAAATAGCTTTTCATTTTGGGAAGAGTTTTGGGCAATTTTTGTTGTAATTATAATTGCTTGGTTTATTCATGATAAATATGTTCAAAGAAAACATCAACTTTTAGTAAATTATCCAATTATTGGAAGATTAAGATATTTGTTTGAAGAGGTGCGTGAACCATTTAGACAATATTTTGGTGATGAAAAATTTTATGAATCAAAAGATAAATTGGATTGGGTTTATAAAGCTGCGCGTGATTTACCAAATTATGCTTCTTTTTCTCCCTCTCAACCATTACCAAAACCTAAATTTATGATTAGACACTCTAATATTGTTTTAAATGACAATGAAATAGAAGAGAAGTTTGAGGTTGTTTTTGGTGAAAATAGAAAAAAACCATTTTATGTAAAAAGTATTATTGCAAGATCTGCAATGAGTGATGGTTCAATTTCTCCTGAGGGAACAAGAGCTTTTGTTCAAGGAGCATATTTAGGAAAATTTCCAATAAATTCAGGTGAGGGTGGAGTTACATCAAATTTTTTTACTACACATTTAAATTATGATTCTTCATATATGAAAATAGTAGATAGCTCATCTTTAAATAAAGTTGTTAAATCTTTGGCAAAATTTTTCTTCAACGGGGCATTAGCAGCTGATGTTTATAGAAAACTTGTTTTTAAAGGTGATTTAGAAGCTGAAACTTATATGTTAGATGTACAAAAAAAACAGTTTTATAGACCAAATTGGGATGCACCTTTAGAAAATTTTCCAAAAGAAGTACCCTCAGATATGCCTGATATTGTTTTCCAAATAAGTTCAGGATTATATGGAGCTAGGGATAAACAAGGTAACTTTGATGCGGATAGATACCAAAAAGTTATGACGTTCTGTAAAATGACAGAGATAAAGATAGCTCAAGGTGCAAAACAAACAGGTGGAAAACTTGCAGGTCACAAAGTAACTCCAGCTGTTGCATATTATAGAAATGTTGAAGCATATAAAGATGTATTCTCTCCTAATAGATTTCCTTATGGTAATAGTATTGAAGAGTTATTTGATTTTATTGGAAAATTACAAAAACTTTCAGATAAACCAGTTGGTATGAAAATAGTAATTTCAGATTTAGAAAATATTGAACCTTATGCAAAAGAGATAAAAAGAAGAATAGAAGAAAAAAATGACGCTTATCCTGATTTTATAACTATTGATGGTGGAAGTGGAGGAAGTGCGACTGCACCACTTGAAATGATGGAAAGAGTTGGTCTTGAAATTAGAGATGCGGTTTATTTAGTTGATAAAGTTTTAAATAAATATGCAATAAGAGATAAAATCAAAATTATTGCAAGTGGTAAGATTTTAACTCCTGATGATATTATTATAGTTATGAGTTTAGGTGCTGATTTTGTTCAAATTGCACGTGGTTTTATGATGAGTGCAGGTTGTATTAGAGCAAGATATTGTTCTGGTACAACAGGAAGAGAGTGCCCTGTTGGATTAGCAACTCAAGATAAAAGTAAAAGAAGAAAATATTTCGTATTTAAACATGCAAATTATGTTGCAAATTATCATAAAAATTTACTAAAAAATGTAAAAGGTTTATTAGCAATTATGGGATTAAAAAACATAAGTCAATTAAATAGACATAGACTTCTTTTTATTGATAAAGATTCACGAGTTTATGATAATATTGATGAGGTATTTAAAAGAAAACTAAAAATAGGAAAAGATTTGGAGGATCACTATCATGAATTTAGATAAGGTAATATCTGGATTTTTTATAATTTTAGCAATGACACTAAACTTTGGATTTTTTTATGGAGATATTCATGCAATAGAGAGTCATAGTAAATATGAACTTTTTGCTGCAATAGTAATAAATTTAATAGCAACTATTTTGAAACTTGGGGATAAAACACAGTTAGGTTCAGTTTTACTTGCAACTTCACTTGTTGCAGATATTCAACTTATTGCTGCTGCTATTGTTTGGACGATAGCTGCTTATTCAGGTGGTGTAAATCCTGAGGTTATGGCTGGAATTGTCTCTTTATCAGGAGGTGCTTTACTCGCAAATATCACTTCTGTTGCCCTTTATGTAGGTGATACTTTAAAATCAAAAAGATAAAAAGAAGAAACTTTGAGAAATAATTCATTATTTATTATTTTGCAAAAAATGAGGAGACCTTTTTTAGTAATATTAATAACATATACAATTGCAATATTAGGATTAATACTAATTGATGAGATTGATGCAAATGGGAATCCTTATAAAATGTCTATTTTTGATGCTTTTTATTTTATTTCATATACTGCAACAACTATTGGATTTGGAGAAACACCATTTACTTTTTCATATCCTCAAAGAATGTGGGTGACTTTTTCAATTTATTTAACAGTTCTTGGATGGTTTTATAGTATAGGTTCTTTAATTTCTTTATTTCAAGATAAACTTTTTTTACAAGAGATAGAAAAAGCAAAATTTTTAAGACAAATAAAAAATTTAAATGAAAAATTTATAGTAATTTTAGGATATAACCAAATTACTAGAAAAATTATAATAAAAGCTATGGAACAAGGATTTAGAACTGTTGTAATAGAACGAGATAAGATGAAAATTCATAATCTTATATTAGAAAATTTTACACCAACTGTTCCTGTTTTATATAGTGAAAATTATTCTATAAGAGTTTTAGAAACAGCAGGATTAAAAAAAAGAAATTGTAAAGCTATTGTTTCTTTGTTTGAAGATGATGCTCTAAATTTAAAGATAACTCTTATGGCAAAAGCTTTAAATAAAAATATAAAAATTGCTGTTAAATCAACAACAACAAATCATACAGAAAATTTAAAAGATTTAGATGCTGAAGTTGTTGTTAATCCTTTTTCTATAATATCTTCTGAGATAAATTTAGCTCTTTGTTCACCAAATTTATTTAAACTTGAAAAATGGATATATGGTTTAGATAGTTTAAATATAACTTCACCAATTTTTCCAAAAGGTTTATATATTGTTTGTGGATATGGAAGAATGGGAAGAAAAATTTTTGAGAAATTAAATGAAAATGATATTGGAATGAAATTAGTTGAAATTGATAAAAATAAAAATCATGAACTTACAAAAGATGAAATTTCTAATATAGTTTTTGGTAATGCAGATGATAAAGAGTTATTATTAGATATTGGTATTAAAGATGCAGTAGCAATTGCTGCTGTTACAGATGATGATACAACAAATTTATCTATTTTAGCAACCGCGAAAAAATTAAATCCAAAGATTATAACAATTGTTAGAGAAAATGATATGGTAGATGATTTTTTATTTAAAAATGCAAAAATAAATCATATTTTTACTCCATCAAAAATATTAGTTAACAAAGTTACAAATGCTTTAGTTATGCCTTTAAGTGATAAATTTATTAAACAGATAATTAAAAAAGACAATGAATGGGCTTCAAAATTAGTGAGTAGATTGGTTAAAGATATAAATGAAAAACCTTTACTTATGGAATTTGAAATCAACGAAGCTTTGACTCCTCAAATTTATAAACATTTATTAGCTAATGAAACTCTTTTTTTTAGTTTATTTTCAATATCTTTATATAATAAAGAATTAAAAAATAATGTTGTTCCTTTACTCCTTCAACGAGAAGATGATATAATACTACTTCCTGAATGGAAAGAAGAGATAAAAATTGGTGATAAAATTTTATTAGCATGTGATGAACATGCAAAAAATGATATAGAATACATCTGCCAGAATGTTTATGAATTTTATTATGCAATAACTGGCAAAGAAAAACAAATAATTTTTAAAGGGAATAAATGAAAGTAATAACTGGACCTTGTGTACTTGAAGATAGAGATACAGTATTTAAAATAGCAGAAAAACTAAAGCCATTAAGTGAAGATAAAAGAGTAGAATTTTATTTTAAAGCAAGTTTTGATAAAGCAAATAGAACAAGTTTAAGCTCTTTTCGAGGACCAGGACTTGATGAGGGATTAAAAATATTTCAAGAGATAAAAGAGCAGTTTGGATATAAAGTTGTTACAGATATTCATGAATCATATCAAGCTGCACCTGCTGGTGAAGTTCTGGATATATTACAAATTCCTGCATTTTTATGTAGACAGACTGATTTACTTGTAGCAGCTGCAAAAACTCCTGCAAAAATAAATATCAAAAAAGGACAATTTTTAGCAGCTGATGCTATGAAACATCCAGTTGAAAAGATACTAAATACAAGAGGTGTTTTTGAAGTAAATTATGAAAATTCTCAAAAAGCTGGAGTTTGGCTTTGTGAAAGAGGAAATACTTTTGGATATGGTGCTTTGGTTGTGGATATGAGAAATTTATTATTGCTTAGACAATATGCTCCTGTAATTTTTGATGCAACTCATAGTGTACAAATTCCAAGTACAGGAGGAACAACTGGTGGAAATTCTGCTTTTGTTCCTTATATGGCAAGAGCTGCTGCTTCTGTTGGTGTTGATGGATTTTTCTTTGAAACACATATTGATCCAAGTGTTGCAAAAAGTGATGGTCCAAATATGCTAAAAGTTGAAGATTTATATAAAACTATAAATGATATTTTTGCAATCAAAGATGCTCTAGGGCAAAACTTCTAAAAACTTAGTAAGATGAATGATATAAAAATTATATCATTCATCTTTTATTCTTATATTGGTATAGTCAATTTAAAGTTCTGTTTTGATACAATTCCCGCTTTTAAGGTAGGTGTTTGTATTGAATCAACAAAACTTTCATAAATTTTTCACTTTATATTTTATTGTTTTTGGCATTATCATTTCTTGTTTTAGTGTAATAGTAGCTTATACTTTTGAAATTAAAGATATTGAAATAGATTTAAATAGAAAAGCAAAAGAAATATTTCAAATTAAAAATGAAACTATTTTAAAACCAACTTTTGAAAATATTGATAATATCGCTAAATCTTTAGCTTATGATAATTTAACAAAGAAATTTTTGATTGAAAGAAATTCTTTAAATAAAGAAAATCTAAATAATATTTTTTTAGCTGTGGCAAATAGCAATAGTATCATTATGCAAGCAAGACTTATTGATAAATCTGGGCAAGAATTGGTAAGAGTTGATAGAAATAAAGAAAACCAACAAGCCTTTATTGTTGGAGAAAAAGATCTTCAAAATAAATATCATAGAGATTATTTCCAAAGTATATCTAAACTGAATGAAAAAGAGATTTGGCATTCAAAATTAGATTTAAATATTGAACATGGAAAAATTGAAATTCCATATAGACCGACAATTAGAGTTGGAATAGCTTTATTTGAAAATAATCAATTTAGTGCAATGGTTGTAATAAATTTATTAACTAATAATTTATTTAAATCTTTAGCTTCTTCTTCTATATTTGATTGTTATATTATTGATGAAAATAAGAATTATATATTACATCCAAATCAAGAATTTGCTTTTAATAAATATAAAAATATAGCAAGAGATATATCTATAGATTTTCCAGATGGTTTAAATAATGGAATTTTTACTTTTTCTTTAAAAGATTCCTTGAAAAATGAAGATAATGCCATATTAATTTTAAAAACGAAGAAAGATTATAAAAAAGAATTATTAAAAGAACGAACAAATGTTGCAGTAATAGTTTTTTTATTGACAGTTGCGTTAAGTTTTATAATGGCGATTTTTGTTTCAAAAACTCCTAGAATATTGCAAGAAAAACTTTTGAAAGCTAATAAAAAATTAAATGAATTTACATTAATTATTGATAAATATGTAATTACTGTAACGACTAAAATTGATAGTACAATAGTAGAAGCAAGCAAAGCTTTTGAACAAATAAGTGGTTACTCAAAAGAGGAATTAATTGGGAAAAAAATTTCTATTATATCAAATCCAAAACAAGATAAAATGATTATAAAAGAGTTATGGAAAACTATTTTAGATAAGAAAATTTGGGAAGGTGAAATACAAAATAAAAGTAAAGATGGAAAAGATTATTGGTTAAATCAATATATTATTCCCAAAAAAAATGCTAAAAATGACTCTATTGAACAATTTATTTCAGTAGGAGTTGATATTACTGCAAAAAAAGAGTTGGAAAAATTTGCATCAATAGATAAATTAACAGGAATCTATAATAGAAGAATGTTAGATACTTTTTTACAAAAAGAGATAGAAGTTGCAAAAAGGCATAAAGATAATCTCTCTCTAATTATAATTGATATTGATTTTTTTAAGTTAGTAAATGACACTTATGGTCATCTAGTTGGTGATAATGTTTTAAAACAGTTGTCAAAAATAATTTCAGAAAACATAAGAATTTCAGATATTTTTGGAAGATATGGTGGTGAAGAGTTTCTAATTATTTGTACAAAAACATCTGAAGATAGTGCTTTTATACTTGCAGAAAAATTAAGAAAAGAAATTGAGAATTTTAGATTTGAAAAAGTAGGCTATAAAACAATATCTTTAGGTATATCAAGTTTAAAGAAAGATGATAATATTGAATTATTGTTTAAAAAAGCAGATGAAGCCTTATACGGAGCAAAAAAATCTGGAAGAAATAAATCAATTATTTATAGATAAAAAATTATATTTTTGACACTTGATTGTTCAACAGATATAAAGAGGCTTTTTTATATAATAAAAACTTAACACATAATCTTTGGAGAAAATAAATGAAAATAATTGAAGGTGTTTTAAGACTAAAAGGTACGGAAAAAGTTGCAATTATAAATGGTAGATTTAATCATATTATAACTGATAGATTAGTTGAAGGTGCCAAAGATGCATTTAAAAGACATGGTGGAAATGAAGAAAACTTAGATTTAATTTTAGTACCAGGTGCTTTTGAAATTCCTTTTGCTTTAGAAAAAGCATTATCAAGTGGTAAATATGATGCAGTATGTTGTGTAGGAGCTGTTATAAGAGGCGCTACTCCTCATTTTGATTATATTTCTGCTGAAGCTACTAAAGGAATTGCTACTGTTGGTTTAAAATATGGAAAACCTGTATCAAATGGTGTTTTAACAACTGATACGATAGAGCAAGCAATTGAAAGAGCAGGTTCAAAAGTTGGTAACAAAGGTGCTGAAGCAATGGTTACAATCATTGAAATGCTAGATTTATATACTGAAATGGGGAAATAGTTTTGGCAACTAGAACACAAGCAAGAGAGTCTGTAATTGGTTTATTATATGCTTATGATTTAGGAAATGAAGGTATAGCAAAATTTGTTGATGAAATTTTAGAAGAAAAAAAAATTAGAAATAAACAAAAAGATTTTGCACTAAAATTATTTAATGGATCAATTGAAAATTTGGAAAAAATTGATACTGAAATAATATCTCATTTGAATCAAGGAACTTTAGAAGATATTGGTTCTGTTGAAAAATCAATTTTAAGATTAGCTATTTATGAAATATTATTTGAAGATTTACCAAAAGCAGTAGTAATAAATGAAGCTATAGAATTATCTAAAAAATTAGCAAGTGATGGGGCACCAAAATTTGTAAATGGTTTACTAGATAAAGTTGTAAAGGCATAATTGTGAGTAGAGCTATGAAATTATGTGTCTCTTTAGATTTGCCAACTGCTGAAGAAAATCTTAGGTTAGTAAAACAAATAAAAGATTTTGATGTTTGGTTAAAAGTTGGATTTAGAAGTTATATTAGAGATGGTAAAAAGTTTTTAGAAGATTTAAAAGTAATAAATCCAAATTTTAAAATATTTTTAGATTTAAAACTTTATGATATTCCAAATACAATGGCAGATGCTGCTGAAGAAATAGCAAATTTTGGATTAGTGGATATGTTTAATGTTCATGCAAGTTCAGGTGTAGAAGCTATGAAAACAGTTATGAATAGGATAAAAGATATTCCTAATAAACCTTTAGTTTTAGCTGTAACTGCTCTTACTTCTTTTGATAATGATAGTTTTAAAGCTATTTACAATGAAGATATAAGTACAAAAGCAACACAATTTGCAATTGATACATTTGAATCAGGAATAGATGGAGTTGTTTGTTCTGCATTTGAAAGCTTAGATATTAAAAATAATACTTCGAAAGATTTTATAACTTTATGTCCTGGAATTAGACCTTTTGGTGAGGATAGTGGTGACCAAAAAAGAGTGGCAGATCTTCCTTTTTCAAAAGAAAATTTAGTAGATTTTATTGTTGTTGGTAGACCAATATACAAATCTGAAAATCCAAAAGAGGTTGTTGAAGAGATATTGAAAAATATTTAATATCCCTTCAAATTTTAAGTATGCTTTAAGTGATATACTATTATAATTTCCGTCCTGATTTTATGATAGTAAAATTAGCGCAAAAAGGACAGTTGGGTGAGTTGGCTGAAACCACCTCCCTGCTAAGGAGACGTACTGGTAACGGTACCGAGGGTTCAAATCCCTCACTGTCCGCCATTGTGGGTCATTAGCTCAGCTGGTTAGAGCACTCGGCTCATAACCGAGTGGTCGAAGGTTCGAGTCCTTCATGACCCACCATTTTGCGGGAGTAGCTCAGTTGGCTAGAGCTTCTGCCTTCCAAGCAGACTGTCGCGAGTTCGAGTCTCGTCTCCCGCTCCATTTAACTTTTAAAGTTATAGGTTCTTTTATTTATCGCGGAATAGAGCAGCTAGGTAGCTCGTCGGGCTCATAACCCGAAGGTCATAGGTTCAAATCCTATTTCCGCAACCAATTTTTGTGTCAAGGTAGCTCAGCTGGTTAGAGCGCTGGTCTCATAAGCCGGAGGTCGAGGGTTCGAGTCCCTCTCTTGACACCATTTCTAAAAGAAATACGGCGCTGGTGTAGCTCAGTTGGCTAGAGCAGCTGATTTGTAATCAGCAGGTCGGGGGTTCGACTCCCTTCACCAGCTCCATTTTTTCAATCTTCATTTTGGGGTATCGCCAAGCGGTAAGGCAACGGTTTTTGGTACCGTCACTCGAAGGTTCGAATCCTTCTACCCCATCCACTCTTATATTTCAATTATTATTTTAAATTCTACGCCTTTATACAGTTTATTTTTATACATATATTTCACATTCGTAGCATCTATTTTACCATGTGCACCTTCGGTTACAAGTTTATAAGTCATATTTAAACCAAGTCCTGTTCCTTGTGATTTATGTTTTGTTGTAAAATATGGGTCATATATTTTAGAAATAATATTTTCAGGAATCCCTCCACCATTATCTTTTATTATTATATAAATTTGATTATCTTCCTTTTTTGTTTGAATGAAGAATAGTGGTTCTTTTTCTTTTATCTCTTCATATGCATCTTTAGAATTATTAAAAATATTAATTAAACATTGAATTAATTCATTTGGATAACCCTCTACATAAATTGTTTTATCTAAATCTAGAACTAACTGAATATTAGAATTTTTTATTGAAGAATGAACTATATGTATAAAATGTTGTATAGTATTATATAAATTGTAATTTTGGATTTTTCTATCACCTTTTATAAAATTTTTGAAATCATCAATAGTTTCTGATAAATATTGAGCATTTTTATTTATTAAGTCCATATTTTCAATTAATTCTTCTTCTTTTAATGTATTAATCTCTTTTTGAAGTTTAGTTCCTGTTGCAATAGTCGAAATTATAGATAAAGGCTGTCTCCATTGATGGGCAATATTACTAATCATTTCTCCCATAGAAGCTAATTTATCTGCTTTAAAAAGCTTTTCTTGTATAAGTCTATTTTTTTCAACTTCTTTTTTTATTTTTTCTTCAAGAGTTTTATTTAAAGTTGAGAGTTCATCTTTTTTTTGTTCCAAAATCAAGTTTGAATTTTCTAGCTGAGTAGTTCTTTTTATAACTTCATCTTTTAAATATTTATTTGTAAGTTTTAGCAGATATTGTCTGTATAAAATAAATATGATAAATATTATAATTATTGCAGATACTATCCAAAAATATGTATAATCTGTTGTTTTTTCATATTTTATTACAACCCATTTTGTTACTATATTTTCAATATCTTTTTTATCTATATTTTCAATAGCTTTATTTAAAATATTTAAAAGAGTAATGTTGTTTTTCTCTACTCCAATTCTTAAATAATTTTCATAACCTTTTGGTTGGTTTACAATTTTAAGATTAAATATATTATCTTTTTTTATTGTGTATGCTGCTATAATCATTGAACGTATAGTTAAATCAGCTTTTTTATCTTCAACTAATTTAAAAGCTTCATCTTCTGAATTTGTAGGAATGATTATTAAATTTGGAAAATCTTTAGCAAATAATTCTGCCATTGCTGTACCTTTTGGTAAAGCAATAGATGCTTTTATTTTAGATAAATCCTTGATCTCTTTGGTTTCAAGTCTAGCAACTATTACATTTGGATCTTCAAATATTGGTTCAGTAAAATTTAACCACTCTTTTCTTTTTGGTGTTTCATTTAAAAAACTTAAAATATCACATTTCTTTTCTTGTGAAAATTCTATACTCTCTTCCCATGATTTTGTTGGAACAAGTTCAATGTTGATATTCAAAGATGAAGATATAATTTTTATAATATCAGCTGCAATTCCTTCATGTTGCCCTTTTTCATTAATCTTTTCAAATGGTTCCCATTCTGGGTCAACACACATTGTAATTACTTTTTTATTATTTAAGTAAGCTTTTTCTTCTTGGCTTAAATAGATATTTGAATTTTTATCATTTTCTTTTGGATTAATCCATTTTCTTTTTAATTCTAAAATATCTTCTTCGTTTATTTTGTCTTTACCTTTTTGTAAAATATTTCTTAATATTTCATTGTTTTTATTTGTTGCAATAAACATATCTAAATTAAATCTTTCATCATTTATAGAAAAAGCAGGTTTTAAATTTGAAATATGGTTACTTTCAATTTGATAATTTCCAACTGCAAAATTATCAATAGAACCATCAGCATCTCCAAAAGCAACTTTTTCTAATGCTTCAATTGAATCATTTACTAATAATAGTTTTATATTTGGGTAATATCTTTTTAAAAGTTCTTCTTCATAAAAACCTTTTATAACTGCAAGTGTTTTTCCTTCAAAATCTTTAATATTTTTTAAATTACTATTTTTTCTAGTAAATATTGTATCAATTGCTTTTGTATAGCTAGTTGTAAATATAAAATTTTTTTCTCTATCTTTTGTTTTTGACATATTTAACATAACATCAATTTCTTGTTTTTTTAATTTTTCAATATATTCATTCCATGTAAAACCAGAAATATATTCAACATGCATTTTTAATTTAGATGCTAAAAGATTCATATAATCGATTGAAAATCCAGTTGGTATTCCATTTACATTATAATTAAAAGGAGGCCAATTCATTTCATTGTGAATTTTTATTATGGGATGAGTTTCTAAATAAGCTTTTTCTTCTTCCGTAAATGATATCAAATTTTTATTTTCATTAGAAATATAATAAGAATTTAAAAGAGCTGTAATATCAAAGTTTTTATCAACTAATCCAAGATTTGAGTATAAATCAGCATTTAGTTTTATAAGTTCAGGTGCGACAGCACCTATTTTAAAAATATTTGTTTTAAATATTTCTTCTGTTTTATTTGCTTCATATAGTAAAGATTCTTTAGTTTTTCTTTTTGTATATTTATTATAAATTAAATCAACAATCTCTTTTTTGTTTTTAAAAGCATATTCCCATCCCTTATTTGAAGCATTAATAAAGTTTTCAACCATTTTTGGATTTTTATAAATAATATTTTCACTTGTAAAAAGTTCTTCATCATAAGAATAAATTCCAAAATTTGCAGGATTTAAAATATTGTATTCAACTCCTAATTTATTTAATTCAAAAGGTTGAGAAGTTATAAAAATACTCATTGCATCAATTTCATTATTTATAAATTTATCAATTTTAAAATCATGAGGTATTAAAGTATAATCATCTTTTTCTATTCCAAAATCTTTTAACATAACTCCTAAACTTGTATGACCCATTTCCCAATCTAAAGCCATGATTTTTTTGTTTTTTAAATCAGCAGGAGTTTTTATATTTGGTTTTGTAACTAATGCTAAAGCATTTTGTTTAAAATAAGAAGCAATTAAGACAACTGGTCTATTTTTTAGTTTTTCTAAAATCAATGCCGAAGAACTAAGCCCAAAAGTTGATTTTCCATCAATAACATCTTGGCTTATATTAATTCCATCTTCAAACTCTTTTATTTCTACATCTAAGCCAACATCTTTATAATAACCCTTTTCTAAAGCTGTATAAAATCCTGCAAATTCAAATTGATGTTTCCATTCTAGTTGTAAAGAGACCTTTTCTAAATTCCCATATAGGCTCGTTGTTAGAAATATTATGATTAATATTATCTCTTTTATTCTTTTTGACATTGAAATCTTCTTGATAAATGATATTTTAAATCTTTAATTTTGTGATTTAATTATTATAGGGCTTATAATAGCATATTTTATAATATTTTTAAAATCTATTTTGGATACAATATATAAAATTGTATAAGGAAATTAATGAGTGATAGACTACATGAAATTATTGGAGAAATAGGTGTCCTTCATAATATTTTACTTGAAAATGGGAAAATAAATAATGCAAATGAAGTTTTTGAATTTATAGAAAGTTATGATAAAGATGTTCAAGAACATTATTTAAATCTTTTATTGCAATATTATTTCCAAAAAAATGATTTAGAAAATCTAAAAGAAACCTTGTTAGTTGGAGCTAAATTTGATATGAGATTTGAAGATGTAAAAGAGGCATTTTTAAATATAAAATCAAAAGAAGAGAGTGTTATTGAGTTTATGCAAGAAAATGTGATTTTCTTAAAAGATAATGATCTTGAAAAAAATTTAGAAGAAATGTATCTTTTTTATGAAAACAATCCATCTTTACAAGAAATTTTAATGCCAAGTATCGAATTAATTAAAAAAAATAGGTATGTCTGTGCTTTTTGCTACAAAAATCCTGAAAAGAAATATTCAAAATTTTTTTTAAATGAGGATTTATTGGAATCATTAAAAAGAGATTTACCTTATTTGTTAAATTAGAAGTTTAAATGCCATCTTTTGAATTAGTCGTACCTGAAAGCTTTTTATTTATTCCAGCAAATTTATCTTTTATATCTTTTTGTTTTTTTATAAGTTTTATATTATCAAAAATTTTTAAAAGTGTAATTTTGTTTTTTGTTTTATTAGTATCTTTGTTGAGTTTAGTTTATTATGATATTTTTATAAAATATGCTATAAAAAATTATTATTCTTTAACTCAAATGGATTCAAAAGTTTATTTACAACCTACAAAAAATAGTGAGTCAAAAATTGATAGTTTATCTATGATTGGTGTTTATATTTATCCTTTGAAATATTCTACAGATTTAACACAAAGTGAAAGAGAAGAGATAAAAGTATTACATGAAAGTTATATTGATAAATTTATTGATATATCAACTTATGCCCACAAATACAATAGATATATTTATAATACACAAAGAGTTTATTTAAATTCAAATGTTTATGAAAATACTAAAAATGAAGAAATAAATCCAAGATTTGAAATTTTAAAAAAAATACAAGATACTTTTTTACCTAAAATTTATGGAAAATATGAGTATAAATTTATAGATAAAAAGACAAATGTTGTTTTTGCTACAGCTTTTAATATTTTCTTTGTAAATAGTTATAATAAATTTAGAAATAAATATCTATTTTGGACGCATGAAAAAGAGGATGAATTTAATCCTGACCCAATTCAGAATTTTGATATTATTTATAAAAAAGTTTTTATTGACTAATAGATTTATTTAGATAAAGTTTCCTATTTCATCACCTAAATATTCATCTATTTTGTTTGCAAATTCATTAAAAGCAATATTACCATTTTTATTAAAGATTACTATTTCTTCACCAAAATCATCTTGTATAAAATGTTCTTCATTTAAAACTTTTTTATAAAGTTTTTGAAGATCATCTTCGCTTTCGTCTTTATTAAACAAGAACCAATTTGCAGTTGTATTTTCAATTCTAATAAGACCATAAATTTTTTTATCATCTATATAATCTTGAATTGTTCCATTTTCAAATCTTGCACCAACTACTAAATCATTTTCATTTAAAATCATTTCCATATTATTACCTTTTTTAATAGTAGCTATATTATAGTCAAACTCATTTTAGTAATTGATTATTTTTTAATAACTATTAGATACAATTTAAAAAATTAAAATAAGGAATGAATATAAAAAAATTTAAAAAAGTACATATAGAAATAACTAATATATGTAATTTAAAATGTACATTTTGCCCTCCAAAAATTTTACCAAATGGAATAATGAGTTTAGAACAATTTGATAGTTTAAATTTTCAATTAAAGCCATATACAAAAGAGTTGGCTTATCATGTTGTTGGCGATCCACTTGTTTTGACAAATTTAAATGAATATCTAAATATTAGTTTAAAGCATGGATTAAAAGTAAATATTACAACAACAGCAAATAATATAAATGAAAAACATTATGAAACACTTTTAAATTCAACAATAAAGCAAATAAATTTTTCAATAAATTCATATAATGCAAATTCGCATAAGAAATCTTTAGATGAATATTTAGAACCAATTATAAATTTTGTAAAATTTGCTCAAAGTAGAAAACATGAATATTTTATAAATTTTAGAATTTGGAATTTAGATGAAGAAAAAAGTGCAAAAGAGTTTAATACTAAAGTTTTTGATAAAATAAATGAAGCATTTAATACAGAAATAAATATAGAAGAAGTTTATAAACAAAGACCTAAAAATATAAGAATAGATAGAAAAATATTTTTTAATTTTGATGAATATTTTAACTGGCCATCTTTAAATAATGAGATTGTTTCTACAAAAGGTTTTTGTTATGGTTTAGATTCACATTTTGGGATTTTAACAAATGGTGATGTTATTCCTTGTTGCTTAGACCAAAATGCAGTTGTAAATTTAGGGAATACAAACAATACACAAATAGAAGATATATTAAAATCAAAAAAAGTTTTAGATATTCAAAAGGGATTTAAAAAAAATATTTTAGTTGAAGAACTTTGTCAAAAGTGTGAGTATCGAACAAGATTTGATGAAAAAAGGATTTAAATGGATGAAATAGAAATTATATTTAAAAGTATAAAAGATTTTTTTACAAGTTCAATGTTAAGAATTGCATTAATTCCGTTGATTATAACGATGATTATTTTATATGCAATATTTTTTGCGGCAGCAGATTTTGGAATTTCAAGTTTACAAGAAATAGCAGCAGCTTCTCAAAATGGACAAGAAGTTGTTATTGATGAAAATGCTCCTTTTTATTTTATTTGGGCAACTTATTTGATAGTATTTTTGTTTAAATATTCTTTTACTTCTTGGATTGCAGGATTTTTACTTTATTCAATTGGAACAGTTATTGTTTTACAAGCTTCAGTGATTTTATCAATAATTATTATTGGTTTTTTAACACCAATGATTTTAGGAATATTACATAAAAGATACTATTCTCATTTAGTTTTAAATGGATATGGAACCTTATTTTCTTCTTTATGGGTATTATTTAAAAGTGCAATAATGATGATAATTTTATTTTTAGTGTTAATTCCAGTTTATTTTGTTCCTGTTTTAAATATAATAGCTTTTTCTTTACCTCTTTATTATTTCTTTCATAAACTTCTAAATTTTGATGTAAGCTCAACAATTTTAAGTAAAGAAGAGTATAAAACAATTTATAAAACTCAAGGGAATAATTTTAGACTTAGAACATTGTTTTTATATATTATTTCAATGATCCCATTTGCAACGCTTTTTAGTGCAGTTTATTATGTTATTTATTTAGGACATTCATATTTTATACAACTTGATAAATTACAAAAAGCTTCTGTTTATGAAGAAAAGGAAGAACAAAAAGAGGATATAAAACTAATCTCTAACTAGTTTATATCCAACACCTTGTATATTTTTCAAAAAATCTTTAGGAAGTTTTTTTCTAAAGTTTTTGATAAAAAGTCTCATAGCATTTGCAGTCATGATAGAATCTTCATCCCAAATATTTGTTTCAAGTTCTTCATATGTAATAATTCTATTTTTACTAATTAAAAGCTTTAAAAAAATATTTTCTTTTTTTGTAAGAGTAAATTCTTCTTTACTATTTGATATAGTTGCTTTACTAAAATTAAAAATCCAATTTGGTATTAAATTATAAATTTTTGTTGTGTCATAACTATTTATAAAAGCTTCAAGTGCTTCCATAAGTTTATCTTGAGTTATTGGTTTTATAATATATTTAATCAAATGAAGCTCTGTTGCTTGAAGTAAATATTCTAAATCTGTATATGCTGAAGTTATAATAATTCTTGTTTTTGAATCTGATTTTCTTATCTTTTTTAATAAATCTATTCCTGTTTCATTTCCCATTTTTATGTCAGTTATAATTAAATCTGGATTATATTCAAGATATTTCATATATGCATCACTTGCATTTTTTACACAAATAACTTCTTTAAACAGATGAGTTAAAATCTCTTGAATATTATTTCTAATTCCATCTTCATCTTCTGCATATAAAACGGTATAAGCGTTAAGTTTATTTATAAAATCATTTTTCATATTCTAAGAATCCTTATTATAAAAATTATGTTATCATAGCGAAATTAGGTTAAGAAGGTTTTATTTTGGGATTGGTTACTGAAAAAAATTTATCAAAAATAATTATTTTTACTTTTATTGTCATAATGTCATCAATGGTTTTTGCAATGTCATATTTTTATGTAAAAAATACATATAATGATTTTGATATTGAAATGGAAAAATTTGTAAATGAATATTATTCTGATAAAAAAATGACTTTGAAAAAAGAGATAAATACGATTATTGATATTTTAAATTACAATATTGTTAAATCAAATTTAGATGATGAAGAACAAAAAATGGATGCGGTAAGATTATTAAATAATATTACCTTTGAAGAGAATACAAGTAACTATTTTTTTGTTTATGAAGTTGAAAATATGCAAGGTGGAGATAATTTTGCAAAGTTAATAGTAAATCCAAATAGATTAGATATTGTTGGACAATATATCTCAACAAATTACAAAGATGAAGATGGTAAAAAATTTAGAGAAGATTTTTTAAGAGATATTCGATATAAAGGTGAATCTTTTACTAAATATGCTTATAAAAAACCTGATACGAAAGAGATAAAACAAAAAATTTCATATTTTAAATATTATGAAAAATGGAATTGGATTATAGCTGTTGGTGTTTATACTGACGATATGGAAAATGAGATTGCTCTTAAAACAAAAGATTTAAAAAAAAGAGTTAAAAATCAAGTAGTACAAAATGTAGTTCTTTTTATAATGTTTTTGTCTATTGCAATTTTAATTTCAATTGTAATCTCTCAAAAAATTGATAAAGTTCTAAAGGATTATGAAAATAAAGTTCTTTTTAATGCAAAAGAATTAGAAGTTTTAAATCAATCCTTAGAAGAAAAAGTAAGAAAAGAGATTGAAAAAAATAGAGAAAAAGAACAATTATTAGTACAAAAATCCAAATTTATTGCATTGGGTGAGATGATTTCTCATATTGCTCATCAATGGAGGCAACCATTAAGTGAATTATCTTCAATTCTTATGTATATAAGATTTAAATATAGTATTGATGCACTTGATTCAAAAACTATGGAACAAAAATCTCAAGAAGCAGATAAAGTTTTGGAATTTATGTCTCAAACAATTGATGATTTTAGAAATTTTTTTATGCCTAAAAAAGAAAAAGAAGAGTTTTATTTATATAAAGTTGTTGATTTGGTTATAAATATAATTTCGAGTACATTAAAAAACTATAATATAGATTTACAAATAGATATAGATAAAAATATTACTTTAAAGACGTATTTAAATGAATATGAACAAGTTTTATTAAATATTTTAAATAATGCAAAAGATGTTTTAATAGAAAAAAATATAAAAAATCCAACAATAAAAATAACAGCTTATGAAGAAGATACTTATGTAGTTTTATATGTAGAAGACAATGGTGGAGGAGTTTTAGTCGAACCTAAAGGAAAAATTTTTGAACCATATTTTACTACGAAAGAAGATAGTAAAGGTACAGGAATAGGTTTATATATGTCGAAAATCATTGTGGATAAAAATATGAAAGGAAAACTAAGAGTTAGAAATACAAAAGTAGGTGCAAAGTTTGGTGTTTTTGTACCAAAAGATAGTTTAGTTAAAGACATAAATTATGAGTTTATTTAAAAATAAATATATTGCTCATAGGGGATTTCATCATAATAAATTAATTCCTGAAAATTCCTTATTAGCATTTAAAAAGGCTATTGAAAATAATTATTCAGTTGAGTTTGATATCAATATTACAAATGATAACAAAATAGTAGTTTTTCATGATGAGAATTTATATCGTTTGTGTAATAAAAAAGAGAATATTGAAGAAGTAAAATACTCTTTTTTAAAAGATTTAAATTTATATGAAACAGATGAAAAAATACCATTATTAGAAGAAGTTTTGTCTTTAGTAAATGGAAAAATTACATTGATTATCGAAATAAAAAAACATAAAAATATAGGTTTATTAGAAGAGATTGTATTTCAATTATTGGGAAAATATAAGGGTGAATATTTTTTGTGTTCTTTTGAAAAAGATATATTAATTTATCTAAAAACGAGTAGATTAAATCATAAAATAGGATTAATTTTTGAAAGTCTTCCTAATAATTTTAGGAAATATGAAAAAATTCTTTTTTTATATAGATTTTTCAAAGTAAAGCCTGATTTTGTCTCTTTAGATGAAAAGTTATTAGATAGTTCAATTTATATTTTTTGTAAAAAAAAAGGTATAGAAATTATAACTTGGACTATAAAAAATAAAAATAGATATGAAGAAATAGCTAAAAAAGTTGATGGGATAATTTTTGAGAATTTTTTAATTTGAAAAAAGAAGAGAAAGTCTCTCTTCTTTTTATCCATACATTAAAGTTGGTAACCACAATGAAATTGCAGGTATATAAGTAATTAATAATAAGCCTATAATCAAAATTGTTGTCATAGGTAATGAAGCGATAATTACTTGTTTTAAACTAAGTCCGGTAATACCACTTGCAACGAATAAATTGAGTCCGACCGGTGGGGTAATCATACCAATTTCCATATTTACAACCATAATAACTCCAAGATGAATAGGATCAATTCCTAAAGCAACTCCAATTGGAAGTAATAACGGTACTGTAATCATAACCACTGAACTTGGTTCCATGAATTGTCCCATTAATAAAAGTAAAATATTTACAATTAATAAGAACATTAAAGGTCCCATATTTGCCTCAATAATCATTTCTGTAATATGTTGAGGAATTTGCTCGTCTGTTAGGAAGTGAGCAAAAAGCATAGCATTTGCAATGATAAAGAAAATCATTGAACTTGTTTGTGCTGAGTCTAGAATAATTTTATATAAATCTTTGTATTTTGTATCTTTGTAAATAAAGAATGAAACAAAAAAAGCATACATTACACTAAATGCACCAGCTTCAGTTGGAGTAAAAATACCTCCGTAAATTCCACCAATTACAATTACAATAATTAATAATGCCCAAAATGCATTTTTAAATGCTAAAAATCTTTCTTTAAAAGTTGCCTTTTGAGTTGCTTTAAAACCACTTTTTTTAGCTAAAAAATATGTTGCGATCATCATCATTGCACCAATCATAAGTCCAGGAATAACTCCTGCCATAAAAAGTTTTCCAATAGATTGATCAGCAGTTACCCCAAAAACAATGAAAACAATTGATGGTGGAATAAGAATACCTAATGTTCCAGATGTAGCAATTGTTCCGATGGCGAATTGTTCATTGTAACCAGCTTGTTTAATTGCTCCATACATAACAGAACCAATTGCCGCAACAGTTGCAGGTGAACTTCCACTTACTGCTGCAAATATAACAGAAGCTAAAATTGCTGCAATTGGAAGTCCTCCTGGAAGGTGCCCAACTAAACTTTTTGCAAATTCGATTATTCTTGTAGCTGAAGAGCCTCTTGATAATAAAGAACCAGCTAAAATAAACATAGGAATAGCCATAAGTGTATATTTATTTAATCCATCAAAAACTTTAGAAGGAATTCCCATTAAATCCATATCTGTAAAAAAGAATGAAGTTATAAGTGTAGTTGTTCCCAATGCGACAGCAACAGGTACTCCTAAAAGCATAAGTGCAAATAATAAGATAAATAAAGTTGCAATAACCATATTATTTTTCTCCTTTATTTGATGTAACTTCATGTATTACATTTTCATGTTCATTAAATAATTCAATATCTTTTGCATCAGTATTATAAATTTCAACTAATTTTTCAGCAGCTCTATATGCGGCTAATGCAAAAGCAATAGGAAGTACAAGGTGTGGGATCCATAAAGGAATTTCTAAATCAACACTCATTTCTCCAAAATCTGCTAACATAAGGATAAGTTCATATCCAAAATATGATAGTGTAGCAAGATATGCGATTGAAATAAAATTTGCAAAAATTAGAAGACATTTGGTAATAAACGGAGGAAACTTTTCAATAAGTAAAGTTACAGAGATATGTGCTCCTTGTTTAAAACCATATGCAGCACCAAAAAGTGCAGACCAAATAAAAAGATAGTTTGTAAGTTCAGCAGCCCAAGTAAGACTCATATCAAAAACATATCTTAATATTACATTGATAAATGCTAATAAAACACCAATTGACAGTCCTAAGACTGCCATTGTTTTATTGATTGTACCTACAATTAAGTCGATAATTTCAAAAAAATTTTTCATATTTTAAACTTTACTACTTTGTATCAATTGCTTTTTTAATTAAATCTTCACCTATTACATCATAAAACTTAGGATAAACAACTGACATAGCTTTTTTCCATTCTTGTTTTTGTTCAGGTGTTAATTCTATAATTTCAAGTTTTCCTGTTTCTTTTGAATATTTTCTTAATTCATCCATAATTTTTGCATCTTCAACTGCTGATTCTTTTCTTTCAAGTTCAGTAGCTTCTTTCATAGCTTGAGAAACTTTTTCTTGTAAATCTTTTGGTAATTTATTCCAAAATTGCTCATTCATAACAACAAGGTAACCTAAGTATCCGTGGTTACTTAAAGTAAGACTAGATTGAACTTCATGGAATTTTTTTGTATAGAAGTTAGATAATGGATTTTCAGTTCCATCTACAACACCTTGTTGTAATGCTGAATATACTTCTGAAAATGGTAAAACTTGTGGATTTCCACCAACAGCTTTAAATTGTGCTTCTAAAACTTTTGAACTTTGAATTCTAAATTTCATTCCTTTTGCATCTTCTGGTACAATTAAAGGTTTTTTGCTACTAGAAAAATCTTTAAATCCAGCATCCCAGTAATCCATAGCAATCATTTGTTTTTTTGCATCTACAAATGATTTTAAAGTTTTACCAACTTCTCCATCCATTACATTATAAAGATGTGCTTTATCTCTAAAAATGAAAGGTAAATCAAATAATTGCATTTGTGGTGCAACACTTGTAAATTTAGATAAACTTGGCATAATTACTTGTACATTATTCATAACAAGTGCTTTGATTTCTTCACCATCACCGTATAATTGAGAATTTGGGAATACTTGAACATCAATTTTTCCACCTGTTAATTCTTCAACTCTTTTTTCAAAAAAGTCTGCTGCTTTACCTTTTGGTGTACTTGCACTTACAACGTGACTTACTTTCATTGTATAATCTGCTGCTAATCCCGATGTTGCTAACATTGCTGCTGCAATTGTTCCTAAAACTAATTTTCTCATATCTTACTCTCCTTAAATTTTGATATAAAAAATTATAGTTAAAAGTTATGTAACTATTATGTAATTATTAACAATTGTCTATTTTTTGATACTTTATACAAATTGTATAAAAAATATCTGTTGTATAAAAAATATATAATTTATACTTTTTTATATGAAATAATTGTTGTATAATTAGCGGTTGTAAAGATTCAATATTTCAAGTGTTTAACTACAATTTAAACTAATTTATAGTATATTATTATCCAACTTTACTACGGAATATGAAAGATTAATATAAAGGAAAATGATGGGGTGTAATTTAGACTTACTAACTTCTTTTAAAGATAATTGTGGGTTTGGTTTAGTAGCAGATATGAAAAATCGACCAAGTCATAAAAATTTAGAAGATGCAATAACTTCACTTGAAAGAATGATGCACAGAGGTGCAGTAGCAGCAGATGGTAAAACAGGAGATGGTTCTGGTTTATTATTATCTATGCCTGATTCTTTCATGAGAAAGGTAGCAGCACAAAAAGGTGTTGATTTACCAGAAATTTACGCAGTTGCGATGATTTTTGCAGGAGGACTTGAAGATATAGATACTTTTAAAGAATATTGTGAAAGAAATGATTTAAAAGTTATTCTAACAAGAGAAGTACCTGTTGATACTGATGCATTAGGTCAACAAGCTTTAGAGAGTTTACCGCATATTATTCAAGTATTTGTTATCCCAAGTACTTTAATGTCATCTAAAAGATTTGAAGCAATGCTTTACTTAACAAGAAAAGAGTGTGAGCATAAATTAATAGAAAAGAAAGATTTTTATATTCCTACATTTTCATCTAAGGTAATTGCGTATAAAGGGCTTATTATGCCTACGCACATTAAGCATTTTTATATAGATTTAAGAGATGAAGATTTTAAAATTTCTTTTTCTTTATTTCATCAAAGATTTTCAACAAATACTCTTCCTTTATGGAGATTAGCGCAACCTTTTAGAGCAATAGCTCATAATGGAGAGATAAATTCTGTTGAAGCAAATAGATTTAATGTTGAAGTAAAATCAGAACAGTTAAAATCAGATGTTTTTTCAGAAGAAGAGATGAAAAGATTATTACCAATTTTACAAAATGTTGGTTCAGACTCTACATCTTTAGACAATATGTTTGAATTCTTACTTGCAAATGGAGTGGATTTTTTTAAAGCTGCACGTGCATTAGTACCAGCTCCTTGGCAAAATGCTCCTCATATGGATTCAAACTTAAGAGCATTTTACGAATATACTGCAACTACTATGGAAGCTTGGGATGGACCAGCAGCTGTTTCATTAACAGATGGAAGACATATCGGATGCTTAATTGATAGAAATGGATTAAGACCATCTAAATATGTTATTACAAAAGATGATAAATTATATATTACATCTGAATATGGAACTTTAAATATAGAAGATGATAATGTTCTTGAAAGAGGAAGATTACAATCAGGTCAAATGATTGCACTTGATCTTAAACATGGAAAAATATTAAAAGAAGATGACATCAATAATTATTTAAAATCATCTCAACACTATTCAAAATGGTTAAATGATGATATGGATTATGTTCAAGAATATATAGAAGATACTTTTTTAAATGTAAAAGACTATAAATTTGAAAATTTAGAGAAAAAACAAAAGTATTTTAATATTACTTATGAAGTATTGGATCAAGTTATTGAGCCAATGGCAAAAGATGGAAAAGAACCAGTTGGTTCTATGGGTGATGATACTCCGTTAGCCTGTTTTTCGAAAGTAAATAGAAATTTTACAGATTTTTTTAGACAAAAATTTGCACAAGTTACAAATCCACCAATTGATCCATATAGAGAAAAAGTAGTTATGTCTTTGGAAACTGGATTTGGTAGAGTTCACAATGTTTTAGATGAAAAACCAGAATATGCTAGAAGATTAAAAGTAACAAGTCCTATTTTAATGAAAGAAAAATATGATGTTTTATATTCTTTTGGTGATGAAAAATCTCCAAGATATGATGCATATTATAAAAATAGAGTTTTCTCAACAAGCTTTAAATCAAATTTAAAAGAATCTTTAGAAACTTTAGCTACATATGTTGTAAAAGCAGTTAGAGAAGATGGTGTTGCTGTTGTGATTCTAGATGATAGAGCTGTAAATGATAATGAAAAAATTATTCCTGCAGCAATGGCAGTTGGTTTTTTAAATCAAAAATTATTAAAAGAAGGGATTAGACATAATGTTTCACTTGTAACTATTACAGGAGAAGTTTATGATCCTCATATGGCAGCTGTATTAATTGCTTTTGGATGTACAGCAATCTATCCATATATGATGTATGCATCAACAGTTGCTTTTTTCCAAAGAGAGAAACCAACTAAATATGAAATGCAAAAATATTTAAAAAATACTCAAAAATCTGTAAATGCAGGTATCTTGAAAATTATGTCAAAAATGGGTATTTGTACAATTGCATCATATAGAAATTCTGGTTTATTTGATATTGTTGGTTTAGATGATGAAATTATTAATAGCTGTTTTACTGGTGCTCATAGTGAATTATCAGGTTTAACATTTGCTGATATTGAAGAAAGAATTAATAAATCTCACCATAATGCATTTAAAGAAGAACATTCTATTTTCCCTCTTGATTTAGGTGGATTTTATAAATATTCAAATGGTGGTGAATATCATGATTATGGTCCAGCTACAACAAAAGCTATGCACAATAAACATGCTTCTTCAAAAGAAGATATTACTGATTTTGAAGGATTAAGAGAGTTAGTTGCTAATAGAGATAAAAAATTTATTAGAGACTTTTTAGAATTTAATTCAGATAGAAAACCTATAGATATTAGTGAAGTTGAATCAAAAGAAACTATTTTCAAAAGATTTGCAACTGCTGCTATGTCATTAGGTTCAATTTCTCCAGAGGCTCATGAAGCAATGGCAACTGCTATGAATACTATTGGTGGTATGTCAAATTCAGGTGAGGGTGGAGAAGATGCAAAAAGATTTGGGACTATTAGAAATTCTAAAATCAAACAAGTTGCATCAGGAAGATTTGGGGTAACACCTGCATATTTAAGAAGTGCTGAAGAGTTACAAATTAAAGTTGCACAAGGTGCAAAACCAGGTGAGGGTGGACAATTACCAGGACATAAAGTAACGGGTCTTATTGCTACATTAAGACATACAGTTCCAGGTGTTACTTTAATTTCACCACCACCACACCATGATATTTATTCAATTGAAGATTTAGCTCAATTAATTTTTGACTTAAAACAAATTAATCCATTAGCTAAAATCACAGTAAAACTTGTATCTTCAATTGGTGTTGGAACAATTGCAGCAGGAGTTGCAAAAGCTTATGCTGATAAGATTATTATTTCAGGTGGAGATGGTGGAACAGGAGCTGCTCCTTTAACATCAATTAAACATGCAGGAAATCCATGGGAAATGGGGCTTTCTGAAGCTCATAATGCTTTAAAAGCAAATCATTTAAGAGAGTTTGTTCATGTTCAAACAGATGGTGGATTGAAAACAGGTCTTGATGTTGTTAAAGCTGCAATGTTAGGTGCTGAATCTTACGCATTTGGAACAGCATCTTTAACACTACTTGGATGTAAAATTTTAAGAATTTGTCATACAAATAAATGCTCAGTTGGAGTTGCAACACAAGATGAAACTTTAAGAGATTATTTTACAGGAACAGTTGAAAGACTAATTTCTTACTTTACATTTATCGCTGAAGATGTTAGAAATATTCTTGCAAGTTTAGGTTATAAAACGATTGAAGAGATTGTTGGAAGATCTGATTTATTAAAAGTTATTGATGATAAATTTGCACAAAAATTTGATTTTCAAAATATTTTAAGAAGAGTGGAAGGAATTGATACTTGTCAAAAAGAGACTAATGCTCCTTTTGATGATAATAAATTTGAAAAAGAATTATTAAAAAAAGTTCATAGAACAATCGAAAATCCAAGTTCACCTGTAAAAGTAAATGCAGATATTTCAAATTTAAATAGATCATTTGGTGCTTTAATATCAGGAGAAATTGCAAGATTTTATGGAGATAAAGGTTTACCTGAAAATTCTATAAATATTAATTTAAAAGGAATTGCAGGTCAATCATTTGGAGCATTTTTATCAAAAGGTATGAACTTATATCTTGATGGTGCAGCAAATGATTATGTTGGAAAAGGTATGAATGGTGGTAAAATCATCATTAATCCAGCTCATCAAGGTCCAAAATTTGCAGGTGCAGGTAATACTTGTTTATATGGAGCAACAGGTGGTAAATTATATATTAGAGCAGCTGTGGGTGAAAGATTTGCAGTTAGAAATTCTGGATGTATAACTGTTGTAGAAGGAACAGGTGATAATCCATGTGAATATATGACAGGTGGAATAGCTGTAATTTTAGGTAACACTGGAATTAATTTTGGAGCAGGTATGACAGGTGGTTTAGCATTTGTTTATGATCCAGAAAAAACTTTTGTTGATAAAATGAATCAAGAATTAATTGAACCAGTTAGAGTTGATACAGATGATACTGAAAGAGAAAGATTATATTTAAAAAGATTATTATTAGATTATTTACACGAAACACAAAGTGAAATAGCTGAACATATATTACAAAATTTTAGAGCTGAAATTAGAAATTTCTGGATGGTAAAACCAAAAAATATGACAGTGCTACCACTGGATCCGGACAAGGGAGATTAAGAAAAATGTTAAATTTTACAAAATTTGAAAGAGTAAATCCAGAAAAAAGAGATGTTCTTCAAAGATTAAAAGATTTTGATGAAGTATATCAAGTATTTACAAAACAAAGAGCAACAGAACAAGCAGATAGATGTATGCAATGTGGTGATCCATATTGTCATACAGGATGTCCATTAGGAAATTATATTCCAGCATGGTTAAAACAAACAGCAACAAAAAATCCAGATTTGGCTTTTGCTTTATCAAATGAAACATCTCCTTTTCCTGAAATCTTAGGAAGAATTTGTCCACAAGATGTACTTTGTGAAGGTGCATGTTCTTTAAATACAGGTCATGGAGCAATTTCTATTGGAGCAATTGAAACATATATTTCAGAAAATGCTTTTGAAAATGGATTGAAACCTCAATTTACTACTAAAAAAAATAATAAACGAGTTGCGATTATTGGTTCTGGACCATCTGGAATTTCAGCTGCAACATTTCTTCTTAGACGTGGATTTGATGTTGAAATGTTTGAAAGAGCAGATAGAGCTGGTGGACTTTTAATGTATGGAATCCCAGGATTTAAGCTAGATAAAACAACTGTTGATAGAAGAATTAACTGGTTACTTGAAGCAGGAATGAAACTTCATACTAATTGTGAAATAGGAAAAGATAAATCAATATCAGATTTAGAAAAAGAGTTTGATGCAATTTATTTAGCTATTGGTGCAACTTCAAGTAATAAAGTAAGAGTTGATGGTGAGAATGCATCAAATGTATACTTTGCGATTGATTTTTTAACAGGGATTCAAAAAAGAAATCTTGGAAACAAAAATATAAATTATATTGATGTTAAAGATAAAAATGTTGTAGTTATTGGTGGTGGAGATACAGCTATGGATTGTGTTAGAACATCTGTTAGAGAAGGTGCTGAAACTGTAAAATGTCTTTACAGAAGAGATGAAAAAAATATGCCTGGATCTAAAAAAGAAGTTGTAAATTCAAAAGAAGAAGGTGTTGAATTTGTATTTAATGTTGCTCCAAAATCTATAAAAGTTGAAAATAATTTAGCAGTTGCAGTTGAATTACTTGAAACTTCAATGAGTGAACCCGATGCAAGCGGAAGACAAAAAGTAGTTATTAGTGAAGGAACTGAATATTTAGAAGAGGCAGATGTTGTGATTTTAGCACTTGGTTTCTCTCCTGAAGTTCCTGCATTTTTAAAAGAACTAAATGTTGAAACAAATTCTTGGGGTGGAATTGTAATTAATTCAGATTACAAAACTTCAAATAAAAAAGTTTATGCAGGTGGGGATTGCAGAAGAGGTGCTCATTTAGCTGTAACTGCAGCTGTTGATGGAAGAGAAGCAGCAAAAGCAATAATAAAAGATTTATTGTAAAAATGAATAAAAATAATACAGCCTTTCATAAAAGAGATTTTATAGAGGCTGTAAAATTAGCTAATAAAGAAATATATACATATATAAATGAAAATCTATCTTTAAATGATTATTCCTACACAAATAGTGTTGGATTTGGCGGAGATGATTCTTTAAAAATGGATTTAATTGCTGAAAAAATATTTATTAAGTATTTAGATAAATTTGGAAATATTTATTCAGAAGAATGTGGATTATTAACAACTAATAAAGATTATACTCTAGTAATAGATCCTTTGGATGGGAGTAATAATTTTTATTCTGATTTACCATATTATGGTACATCTGTAGCATTAAAATATAATGAAGAAATAGTTGCTGGTTTTGTAACAAATTTAGTTTCAGGAATCATGACTTATAGAGTATTTGATGAAGAAAAGAAATATTTTTCATTAATTACAATGGACTATAAAGATAAAATTAAAGTTGTAAAAACAAAACTTGCAATTTTTGAAAGAGCTTATACATATCCAAAAATTTGTGATAAATTAAGTTTACTACATATCAAATTTAGAACTTTAGGTGCAGTTGCTCTTAGTTTATGCAGTGCAATTGATTATGAATTTGTATTATATGGTGGCAATATAAGAGAATTTGATATTGCGGCAGCTTTATATATTTGTAAAGATTTATATATTTATAGGTCAAATGAATATTTATTTATAACAAAAAATAAAGAAAAATATGACTTACTTAAAGAAATTATTAATCAATTTTAGGTTATAACTCCAAGACAATTAAATTACAATAGGAAGAAATTATATGTCTTTAATGATTACTGATGAATGTATTGCATGTGATGCATGTAGAGAAGAGTGCCCAAATTATGCTATTGAAGAGGGTGACCCAATTTATGTAATTGATCCAGATAGATGTACAGAGTGTGTTGGTCATTATGAAGAACCACAATGTGTTGAAGTTTGTCCTGTTGACTGTATTATTATTGATCCAGATAACGAAGAGACAATGGAAGAGTTAAAGTTCAAATATGAACAATTAATGGAAGAAGAGAATTAATGTCTAAAGTAACGACAATCATTGACATTGGTTCCAATTCAATGAGAATGGTTGTATTACAAAAAAGTAGCAGATTTGCATTTAGTTTAATAAATGAGACTAAAAGTAGGGTGAAAATATCTGAAGGTTGTTATGAAAATGATGGTAATCTTCAAGATATACCCATGCAAAGAGCTTATGAATCCTTAAAATCTTTTTTAAATATATCAAATGCATTAAAATCAAGAAAAATTATATGTGTAGCAACATCAGCTTTAAGAGATGCACCAAATTCAAAAGTTTTTATAAATAGAATAAAAAATGATTTAGGCTTAAATATAAAAGTAATTGATGGAGAAAAAGAGGCATATTTTGGTGGAGTTGCAGCTTCAAATTTATTACATGATGATACTTTTGTGACTGTGGATATTGGTGGTGGTTCTACAGAATTTGCTTTTGTAAATGCTGGAAAAATAGAAAAATCTATATCTTTAAATATTGGAACAGTTAGAATAAAAGAACTTTATTTTAATAAAAATAATATTGAAGGTGCGAAAAAATATATATTAGATAATTTAAAAAAGATTTTTGAATTAAATATAGAAATCCCTCAAAAAGTTGTGGGAATTGGTGGGAGTATTAGAGCTTTATCAAAAATAGTAATGGCAAAAAATCAATATCCTTTAGATGTTCTTCATGGATTTACTTATAATGTTGAAAATGAAATAATTTTATTTGACAGAATTTCTAGAGCAAAAGATAATGATGATTTAAAATCTTTTGGAGTAAAAAAAGATAGATTTGATACTATAAAAGAGGGTGCTTTTATTTTTAAAACAATTTTAGATGAGCTTAAAATAAAACAAGTTGTAACTTCAGGAGTTGGGGTTCGAGAAGGTGTTTATTTAACCGATTTACTTAGAAATTCAAACCATAAGTTCCCTGAAAATTTTAATGTTAGTGTTAGAAGTTTGCTTGATAGATTTCAAATTGATGAAAAACAAAGTGCATATTTGGGTAATAATGCAAAAAAAATATTTGATATTTTGAAACCTTTACATAATTTAGATAGTAAAAGTAGAAGTTTACTTGTAATTGCATCTAAACTTCATTCTATTGGCTCAACTTTGAATTTTTATAAATCAAATGATAATGCATTTGATTTTATTTTAAATGGTTTAAATTATGATTTTTTACATACATCAAGAATGATTGTAGCTCATACAATAAAATTTTCAAAAAAATCACTTCCAACAAAAAATGATATTTTAGAATATGAAGAACTTTTACCTAGTCTTAGAGTAATGCAATGGATGTCTTTTATGATTTCATTGAATATTGCAGTTAATCAAGATTTTTCTAGACCAAAAGTTGAATATATTTTAAATGAAGATTTTTTAGAAATTAATTTATCAAATAAATCATTTTTAATTGAATCAAACATTGATAAATTAGAAACACCGGAAGATTTAAAAATAAAGATTTTATGATGAAAAAAATAGTATATAAAATTTTTTTATTTGTAGTTTTTATTTTAAGAAAATTACCGCAATCAGTAAGAAGATCATTTTTTAGATTTGTAGCATATTGTGGTTATTTATTCGCAAAAAATACAAATAAGATTATAAAAACAAATTTAAATTTTGTTTTTAATAATTCTTTATCTAATGATGAAATAAAAAGTATTCAAAAATATTCATATTTTAATATGGTTTTATGGGTTCAATCTTTAATAGAAAATTTAGATGTTACTGATGATGAATTAAAAAGAACAGTTAAAATAGAAAATGAAGAGATACTTTTAAATCTAAAAAAAGAGAATAAACCAATTATTTTAATTTCTGCTCATTTTGGGAATATGGAAATGTTAAGTTGTTATATAAATAAATTTATAATACCTTTACATCAAGTAGCCAGAGAGTCAAATTTTAGTGAAATAGATGAATTTATTGTAAAAGCAAGAGAAGCATCTGGAAGTAAAATAGTTTTTAAAGATGGAGCTTTAAAAAAGCTTGTAAAAGCAATGCTAAAAAAAGAAGCAGTATCTTTAATAATTGATCAAAATATAAATGCAAGAGATGGTGAAGAAGTTGAGTTTTTAGGAAAAAAAGCGTATCAATCATCTTCTAGTGCAAATTTAGCTAGAAAGTTTGATGCGTATATTGTTCCTCTTGCTATTTTTAATCAAGAAAATTATACTTATAAAATTAAAATTTATGAACCAATTATTCCTATAAAAACTGAGAATGAAAAAGAAGACCTAAAAAAAATTTCACAATTAGAAGCTAATGCAATATCTGCTATAATTTATGAAGATAAAAAACAGTGGTTTTGGCCACATAAAAGATTTAAAAGTCATTATAGAGAGATATATGAAAAGAATTCTAATAATAAGTGATGGCAAACCAGGACACTTAAATCAATCAATAGCTTTTTGCAAAATAAAAGATGTAAGTTATGATATTTTAGAAGTAAAATTTAAATCAAAATTTCATAAATTGCTATCTTATCTTTTTGATAAATTTGATTTTTTTACTGATGCTTTATTTGAAGATTATAAAAAATATTATTTTGATTTTTATGATGCAATAATTAGTACAGGTTCAGGAACTTATTATTTTAATAAATTTATTGCTCAAAAGTATAATAAAAAATCAATAGCTTTAATGCTTCCAAAATCATATAAATTCAAAAATTTTTATTATATAATCGCACAAGAGCATGATAATCCAATACGACAAGATAATATTCTAACTCTTCCTTTAAATTTATCATTTCCTAAAGCAAAAGGTTATGTAAAAAAAGTTAAAGATAAAAAATCACTTGCAATTATAATTGGAGGAGATAATGATGTTTTTACAATGGAATATGAATTAATAAAAGATGAATTAGATTTTATTTTTGAGAATTATCCTGAGTATTTAAAATATATAACAACTTCAAGAAGAACTTCAAAAGAAATTGAAAATTTAATAAATAAATATGATTTTGATTATAAACTTATTTATTCAAAAGAACCAAAAATCAATCCTATTGGAGATTTTATAGCTGTTTGTGATGAATTTTTTATTACAACTGATTCAACTTCAATGTTAAGTGAAGTAAGAGCAAACACAGATGCTAAAATTAATATTATAGATTTAGATTCAAAAAAAGAGAATACAAAATTTCATCGTTTGGTAAATATTATTGAAGATATGGATGATGAAAAAGTAAATTTTGTAAAGTTATTGAAAAAAGTAAAGATTTAAAAAAAGGAAAATAAATTGAATAAAAAGATTTGTATAATCGGTCTTGGATATGTTGGATTACCACTAGCTCATGCATTTAGTAAAAAATATAAAGTTGTAGGATTTGATATTAATAAACCTAGAGTTGAAGAGTTAAGTAATGGATATGATAGAACTTTAGAATTAACAAAAGAAGAAGTTCAAGAATCAATTTCAAATGGAATGATATATACAACAAATATAGAAGAGATAGAAGATTGTAATGTGTATATAGTGACTGTTCCAACTCCTATTGATTCATCAAATAGACCTGATTTAACTCCTTTAATTAAATCTTCCCAAACAATTGGAAAAGTTCTTAAAAGAGATGATATTGTAATTTATGAATCTACAGTTTATCCTGGAGTTACAGAAGAAGTTTGTGTTCCACAGTTAGAAAATGTTTCAGGATTAAAATTTAATCAAGATTTTTATTGTGGATATAGCCCTGAAAGAATAAATCCAGGTGATAAAGAACATACTGTAACAAAAATACTTAAAATAACTTCAGGTTCAACTCCAAAAATAGCTGATGTTGTAGATGAACTTTATAATTCAATAATAGTTGCAGGAACTCATAAAGCAAGTTCAATAAAAGTGGCAGAAGCTGCAAAAGTAATAGAAAATACACAAAGAGATGTAAATATCGCACTTATAAATGAATTAGCACTAATTTTTGATACTATGAATATAGATACAAATGATGTTATAGAAGCAGCTGCAACTAAATGGAATTTTATAAAACTTAAACCAGGACTTGTTGGTGGTCACTGTATAGGTGTTGATCCATATTATTTAACTTATAAATCTGAAGAGTTGGGATATAAACCAAATTTGATTTTAGGTGCAAGACAAATAAATAATGCAATGGGAAAATATATTGCAGATAAAACAATTAAATTGATGATAAAATCTGGAAAAATTATAAAAAATTCAAATGTATTAATGATGGGATTAACTTTTAAAGAAAATTGTCCTGATATAAGAAATACAAAAGTAGTAGATATTATTGAAGAGTTGGAAGATTTTGGAGCTATTATAGATGTTTATGAACCTTGGATTGATGAAAAAGATAAAGGTTATTATGATTATAACTTTGTAGAAAATCCTTTTGAAAATGAAAAAAAATATGATGCAATAGTTGTAGCTGTTGGTCATAATCTATTTAAAACAATAACTGAAGAGGAATATAATAATCTAATAAAAGGTGAAAAAATAGTGATTGATGTAAAAGGAATAGTTCCTAATCCTACTTGGAAATTATAATCTATGAAAATAGTGCAAGTTTTACCTGAATTAAATGAAGGTGGAGTTGAACGAGGTGTTGTTGAACTAAACCGCGAATTTGTTAAAAAAGGAATAGAATCTTTTGTTATTAGTTTGGGTGGTAAACTTGAAAATCAAATAAATCTTGATGGAGGAACTTTTATAAAGTTTGATGTTTGTAGTAAAAATATTTTTACTACAATTTCAAGAATAAATAGTTTAAAAAAAATTTTAAAAGAACTAAAACCTGATATTATTCATGTACGTAGTCGTGTTCCTGCTTGGCTTGTTTATTTTGCAAATAAAAGATTAAATATAAAAGTTGTTAGCACTGTTCATGGTTTTAATAGTGTAGGTTTTTATAGTTCAATTATGCAAAAAGCAGATGCTGTTATATGTGTAAGTAATAGTATAAAAGAGTATATTCAAAAAAATTATCAAACACCACAATCTAAAATAACTGTAATTCCAAGAGGGATTGACTTAGAACTTTTTAATCCTTCCAACTTAGATGAAGATTTTATAAATGAATTTAAAGAAGAATATGATTTAAAAGATAAATTTATAATCTCAAGTGTTGGAAGAGTAACTCAATTAAAAGATTATGAAACTTTTATCAAAGCAATAAATTTAGTAAAAAAAGAAATTCCTCAATTAAAAGCTTTGATTGTTGGTGGAACAAGAAGTGATAAAGAAGATTATTTAAACTCTTTGAAAATTTTAATAAAAGAGTTGAATTTGCAAGATAATATCATTTTTACTGGAAGCCAAAGTAAAATAGCAGAAATTTATGCTTTAAGTGATGTAGTTGTTAGTTCATCAAAAAAACCTGAAAGTTTTGGACGAGCAGTTGCTGAAGCAATAGCTCTAAATACTCCTGTAGTTGCTACAAATCATGGTGGAGTAAAAGATATAATTATAGATAATGTTAATGGCTTTTTCTTTGAAGTTGGAAATGATAAAGAGTTAGCTAGTAATATCTTAAAATCGAGAAATCTAAGTTTTGATGGATATAATTATATAGCTTCTAATTTTTCTTTGGAAAAGATGTTAGAAAAAACTATAAATGTTTATAAAGGTTTAAATTTATGAGAATTATTCATTGTGCTCCATTTAATTTATTTACAAAAATTGGTGGAAGTTTATATTCAAACCCTGTAAAAATTTCTATGGGTTTTGTTGAAAATGGTCATTTTGTTCATAACTTTGATTATAGGGATTCATCAAGATATCTGTCTATTTTTAAAAATAAAAAAAATGGGCAGAAGAAGATGAATGATTTTTTTAAATCTTTAATTGATGATATTGCACCTGATTTAATAGTTTTTGGTCATGCAGAGCTTATTTTTAAAGAAACCTTTGAATATATAAAAAATAAAAAAATAAGAATGATTTATTGGTATAATGATATTCCTTTACAAAAATATTTTGAGGAAATTGCTAGTTATTTTGATTTTATATTAACTACAGCTGGTGGTGAATTTATAGATAAGATTAAAGAGTATAATCAAAATACTTATTTTTTACCAAATTTAGTTAATGAAAATATTGAAAAATATAGAGGATTTGAAAATAATTCATTTTCGTATGATTTATTGTTTTCTGGTAGATATGATAATGAAAGAGGCAAATTAATTGATTATATTAATACAAATACAAAAATTAATATAAAATATATTGGACATAATAAAGAATCAGTTGTTATTGGAGAAAATTATCTTTCAACAATTGCTAATTCAAAAATTTGTATTAATCATAATAGAGATTTTACACTTAAATATGAATGGTACACTTCTGATAGGCTTATGCATATTATGGGGAATGGTTCTTTTCCTTTATCTACTAAAATAATTAATGGTGAAGATTTTTTTGAAGATAAATTAGAATATTATGAAACGAATGAAGAATTGATAAATAAAATTCATTACTTTATTCATAATGAAAAAGAAAGGTTAGAAAAATCAAGATGGTTAAGAACTCAAGTTCATCAATTATTTAGTTCAAAAAGAGTTACAAACTATATTTTAAATTTATTGGATGAAAATAATAAGGAATTAAAAAATTATGAGTGGTACAAATGATAAAATATTTATTTAGACATAACAAAGATTATTCAAGATTTAATATAATTAAAAAAATGACAGAGAATTTAGATTTTAAAAATGATATTTACATTTTATTACCATTTTCAAAAAATCAGTTTTTTAAATATTTTTTAAAAAAAGATAGAATAGTTAATGATTTTTTTATTTCTAATTATGATACATATGTTTATGATAGAAAAAAAATAACGAATAAAAATCCAAGAGCTTGGTGGAAATATTTTCAAGATTGGTTTAATTTTAGATTTTCTAAATATTTACTTAGTGACACAATGGCTCATTTTAAGTATTGGGAAGAATTATTTGGTAAATTCAAAGGAAAACATTTAGTTTTACCAGTCTTAGCTGATACAAGTATTTATTATCCTAGAGAAAAAGAGATAATAAATAATAAAGTAAAGATACTTTTTTATGGTTCTTTTATCCCTTTACATGGAATAGATATTATTTTAAACGCTTTTAGTATTATGGAAAAAGAAGGTATAGAGTTTGAAGCAAATGTTATAGGTAGAGGACAAATGTATAATCAAATGAAAAATTTATTTGATGAATTAAATCTTCAAAATGTAGCAATGAATGGAGAACTTATAAAAGAAGAACAATTAGCAGATTTAATTAGAAGTTCTGATATTGTTTTAGGAGTTTTTGGAAATAGTCAAAAAGCAAAAAGTGTAATTCCTAATAAAGTTTATCAAGCAACAGCTTGCAAAAAATGTACTGTTACAATGGAATCAGATGTTTTATGGGAATTCTATTCTAAAAAAGATTTACTAACTTGTCAAAACAATCCTATTTCTTTAAGTAAAACATTAATAGATTTAATTAATGATAAAAATAAAATAGAAGAATTTTCTCAAAATGGTTATAATAGATTTATTCAAATTTATCAAGAAACACAAATGAGATTTATTGATTTTTTAAAAAAGATTGATGGTAAAATAAAATGAATATTTTAGTTATAAGATTTTCATCATTAGGTGATTTAGTTACTTTAGAACCAACTTTTCGAGCTATAAGATATTTTTTTAAAGATGCAAATATCTCATTTCTAACGACAAATGTAGGTAAAGGTTTATTTCAAGATAGTGACTATTTTGATGAATATATATTACATAAAAGTATTTTTTCAAGTATTGAAAAATTTAAGAAACAAGAATTTGATTTAATAATTAATTTACAATGTAACAAGCCATCTCATTATATTAGTTTATTTTTAAAGAAAAAAGTATATGTAAATAAATCTCATACATTTTTTCATAAATTAGTTGGAATAAAGGCTAAATCAAAAACAATACAAGAGATTATAGAAGCTACAAATTATATCTCACAAGAAAAAATTGAAGAATATTTTAAAATTAATGATGAAGTTATTAAATTGCCATTAGGTAAAGAGAAATTTTTTAAAGAGAAATTAGATAAAAAATATATTGCTATTTCAACTGGAACAAGTGAAAGATGGCTTAGTAAAAGATGGGGAATAAATAAATATTTAGATTTAATCAAAATATTAATTAAAGATAATTATCAAATAATACTTGTAGGTAGTAATTTAGAAATTGAAGATTCGGAATTTATATTAAGAAATTTTAATAATAATGAAGTAACTTCTTTTGTAAATAAAACGAATTTAACAGAACTTAAAAATTTATTATCTGAAGTTGATTTGTATATTGGAAATGATAGTGGACCTTCTCATATCGCAGCAGGTGTTGGTACACATACAATTACTATTTTTGGTTCAACTGATATAAAACATTGTGTTAAATTTATGCCTTATTCAGGAAAACATGAATTCCTAAAACCAACTGAAGACATAAAATGTCATCCTTGTTATAAGACAAAATGTCCTACACATATGGAGTGTATGGAAAGTATTAAAGTAAAAAAAGTTTTAGAAAAAATAGAGGAATTATTTAATGTTTAGTAGACTATTTATTAGTTGGGAAAGTGTATTTAATTTTATTTTTGTCACTTGGATTATTTCTATTCCATTTAAAAATTCATTTTATCAAGGTGCTACATTAGTATTAATATTATTTTTTCTAATTTATATATTGAAGTTTAAGGAATTTGTATATTTTAATGATTTACTATTAAAATATAAAGATATATTATATGCAAGTTTATTTATTATTATTTCTATGGCTATTTCAAATATAATTAATGATACAAATATACTCTCCTGGAAAGTTTTATTTAATTATATCTATAGATATATTTTTATATTTATAATTCTCTTATTTTTTTATTCAAAAGGATTCTTCTCCAAAAGAATGTTATTTGTTTTTTTCTTAGTTTCACTTACTATACAATCTTTTGATGGTATATATCAAAGTATTATAGGTTATGATCTTTTTAAAAATAATGTTGGAAATTTAAAATTAGGATTAACAGGTGCAACTTTTAATAGGAATATTTTTGGGTTAATTGTTGGTTTGGGAGTAATAATATGTATATTATTTAGGAGAGTAGAAAAAAGGATTAATTATCTTATAGTTGTATTAGGGGTATTATTTATATTTTGTACATTGTTCTCTTACTCAAGAGCAGTTTGGTTTGGAATATTTTTAGCTTTATTTATATATATATTTAGTGATTTAAGAAGGATTTATTTAAAAGACTTTATTTATTTATTTATCTTATTTTTATTGATTTCATTTTCTTTTATTTTTATTGATTCATTACATAATAGAATAGAATTATTATTTAATGGTAATTCATCAAATAGAGATAAAATTTGGGTTTATACTTTTGATTTAATTAAAGAAAAACCTATTTTGGGTTGGGGACTTGATAATTGGTCTAAAATAGGCTTACAGCCTTATTCAAACATTCATAATAGTGTTCTAGAAATATTATTATATTTAGGAATAATTGGTTTTTTTTGTTATTGCTATTTTTTATTTCTTGTATTAAAAGAAGTTAATTTATACAAAAATATAAAAGCTTTTTCTATTTTAATTTATATGATAGTTGTTAGTTTTTTTGATCAAGATATTTTTACAGGTAAAATATTTTTATCTTTTTTTACAATTTTAATGTTTTATATCTATAGTGATAGAATTAATTTAAAGGAGAGTGTTAAATGAAAGGTATAATATTAGCAGGAGGGAGTGGAACAAGATTGTATCCAATTACAAAAGGAGTAAGTAAACAATTAACTCCCATATATGATAAACCAATGATATATTATCCACTTTCAGTTTTGATGTTAGCAGGAATAAAAGAAGTTTTAATTATAACAACACCCCAAGATCAAGAAAGTTTTATAAATTTACTTGGTGATGGGAATGATTTAGGGATGAAATTTTCATATGTTATTCAGCCAAGTCCTGATGGATTAGCACAAGCATTTATCTTAGGTGAAGAGTTTTTGGCAGGGGATGATGCTTGTTTAGTTTTGGGAGATAATATTTTTTATGGTCATGGATTAACAAATCTTTTAGCCCAAAGTATAAAAAATATAAAAGAAGAGAATAAAGCAACAGTGTTTGGATATTATGTAAAAGATCCAGAACGATATGGAGTGGCAGAATTTAATGATAATGGTGATGTAATATCTATAGAAGAAAAACCAAATAACCCAAAATCAAATTATGCAGTTGTAGGATTATACTTTTATCCAAATGATGTAGTAAAAAAAGCGAAAGAAGTAAAACCAAGTGATCGAGGTGAATTGGAAATCACAACTTTAAACCAAGATTACCTTAATGAAAATAGATTAAAAGTAGAATTAATGGGAAGAGGGTATGCTTGGCTTGATACAGGAACACATGAAAGCTTGTTAGAAGCTAGTTCGTTTATTCAAACAATAGAAAATAGACAAAGTCTAAAAGTAGCTTGTTTAGAAGAAATAGCTTATGAGATGGGATATATTTCAAAAGAGAAACTTATAGAATTAGCTGAACCATTAAAGAAAAATCAATATGGACAATATTTGATAAATAGAGCAAATCAACCAAGAAGAGTGAAATAATATGCAATTTGTAAGAACAGATATAAAAGATATAGTAATAATTGAACCAAAAGTTCATGGCGATGATAGAGGATACTTTGTAGAAACATTTAGAGCAGATAAATTAGAAGAATTTCTTGGATATAAAATCAACTTCTGTCAAGATAATGAATCAAAATCTTCAAAAGGAGTTTTAAGAGGACTTCATTATCAACTTTCTCCATATGCACAAACAAAATTAGTAAGAGTTATTCAAGGACGTGTGCTTGATGTTGCAGTTGATATTAGAAAAGGAAGTCCAACATTTGGAAAATATGTAGCTGTTGAATTAAGTGCTGAAAATAAAAAACAGATGCTAGTTCCAAGAGGATTTGCACATGGATTCGTAGTGCTTGAAGATGATACAATATTTGCTTATAAAGTAGATAACTATTATAGTCCTGAATGTGATAGAGGTATAGCCTTTGATGATAGAGATTTAAATATAGATTGGATTTTAAATAAAAAAGAGTTGAATCTATCAGGAAAAGATATAAAACAACCAAAATTAAATGAAACAAATGATTTATTTGAATTTGGAGTAAATTATTATGAGAGAAAAAAAGAAATTTAATGTTATTTAAC